>JAYQPQ010000006.1:0-35962 GCA_038145405.1 Porticoccaceae bacterium
CATGCCGGTCGCCTGCATATGGGCATAACAGATGGTAGGGCCGACAAAGTTAAAGCCATCCTTTTTTAATTGCTTGCTCATGCGCGCGGCAGTCGGCGTAACAGCCGGTACTTGCTTCATGCTGTGCCAGTGATTTTGAACTGGTCTGCCATCGACAAACTGCCACAGGTAGTCGCTGAAGCTGATCCCTCTGTTGCGTAGGTCCAGGAAAATCTGAGCCCCCCTGATGGCAGAGCGTATCTTGGCATCGTTGCGAATAATGCGGGCATCCTGCTTCAGCGCGGCAATTTTCCTCTCGTCGTAGCGGGCGATCTTTTCGACATCGAACCCATCGAACAACAGCCGATAGCCTTCGCGCTTGCGCAGCACCGTAATCCAGGAAAGACCGGCCTGGGCGCCTTCGAGAAGCAAAAATTCAAACAGCTTGTTGTCGTTGTACAGAGGCACACCCCACTCCTCGTCGTGGTATCGGCAGTAGAGCGGATCGCTGCCGCACCAGGGGCAGGGTGTTTGCTCGAGTGTCATGCTGCGGCTTCCTTGTTCTGGCAGAATTCAGTCTGGTGAGATTAAGTTACAGAATCCTGTCATGAAAGCGCTACTGCAAAGGGTGAGTCGGGCCAGCGTCGAGGTTGGAGGCGAAACTGTCGGTGCCATTGGGCCGGGGCTGCTGGTTTTGCTCGGGGTGGATCGCGACGACGATGCTGACACGGCCGAGCGTCTGGCCGAACGCACCTTGACCTTTCGGATATTTACCGACGCACAGGGCAAGATGAACCGCAGCGTGCAAGACGGGGGCGGGGAGGTGTTGGTGGTCTCTCAATTCACGCTGTCGGCGGACACCCGCAAGGGATTGCGCCCAAGTTTCTCCAGTGCGGCCTCGCCCGAACAGGCGCAGGCGCTGTACGACCTGTATAGCGCGGCTATCCGCCAGCGGCTTGGGTCGGTAGCGACCGGCGTATTTGCTGCAGACATGCAGGTTAGCCTGGTCAATGATGGCCCGGTGACCTTTTTGCTGGAGCAATAAAAAAGGCGGCCCTCATAACGAGAGGCCGCCCTTTTTCCAGCTGACGAATAATCAGTCCTTGGTCGCCTCTTCAGCGGCAGCTTCTGCAGCCGGAGCCTTTTCGGCAGCTGCTTCAGCTGGTGCTTCTTCCACCGGCGCCGGCTTGGCTTTGGGCTTTTTCACCAGCTTCAGGTCGATCAGCACGGCAACTTTTTCAGCGCCGTTTACTGCCTTGCCCTTAATAGTAGTCACGGCAAAGCGACCGTCGCGTCGCTTGAAGACTTTGTGGGTATCGGATTTTTTGACCAGTTCCATAAGTTACTCACCTTGGTTTTCGCGGATTGAGAAGGCACTGAAATTCAACGCCCGAGGGCCGCGCACAATACCGACTTTCGTTGGCACTGACAAGATCGGCCGGGAATCGAAAGCCCTGCCCACGTGCTAAACTCGCCGCCTTTTAAGCGACTACTGACCTGCCATAATCCATGAGCCTGATCCGCTGCGACCAGATATCCATCGAGTTTGGCGATAACCCTATTCTGGTGGAAGCCGATATTGCCATCGAGGCCGATGAGCGCGTATGCCTGGTCGGCCGCAACGGTACCGGCAAATCCACGCTGCTGAAAATCATTGAGGGTTCGCTGCAACCGGATCAGGGTGAAATCCATCGTGCCGACCACTTGCGCGTTAGCAAGCTGGCTCAGGAACTGCCAACCGACCTGCACGTTCGGGTGCAGGATTATGTACAGCAGGGTCTGGCCGACCACATCGCCCTCATTACCCGCTACCAACAGCTGACGGCGGCGGGTCACAGCGCGCTGCATCTCGGCGAAATAGAGTCACTTCAGGCTCACATCGACGCCCACGGCGGCTGGCAGCCGGAAGTGCGCGCCCAGACCATCATGTCGCAATTGGAGTTGCCGGCTGAAGCCGAACTGGGCGACCTCTCCGGTGGTTGGCAGCGTCGCGTGGCCCTGGCCCGCGCCCTGGTTTCTAAACCCGACTTGCTATTGCTGGACGAACCGACCAACCACCTGGATATCTCCACCATCGAATGGTTGGAATCCGTTGTCAGGAGTTATGCCGGCGCCGTGGTTTTTATCAGCCACGACCGCCAGTTTGTCTCGCGCCTGGCCACTCGCATCGTCGAAATTGACCGCGGCAAGTTGCTTAGCTGGCCCGGCGACTACAAGACCTTTATCAAGCGTCGCGACGAGGCTCTGGATGCCGAGAAGGAAGCCAATGCCCTGTTCGACAAGCGGCTCGAGGAGGAGGAAGCCTGGATTCGACAGGGTATCAAGGCGCGCCGCACGCGCAATGAAGGCCGCGTGCGAGCGCTGGAAGCCATGCGCGACGAAGCCGCCAAGCGCATCAAGCGTCAGGGCAAGGCGCGTATTCACATTGAAACGGCCGACGCTTCCGGCAGGAAGGTCGTCGAGGCGCGTTCCATTACCCATGGTTACCAGGGGCGCACTCTGCTCAAGGATTTTCGCATCAAGATCATGCGCGGCGACCGCATCGGCCTGATCGGCAACAATGGCGTCGGCAAGTCGACTCTGCTGAAAATTCTGCTGGGCCAGCTCGAACCGCAGCAGGGGTCGGTGAAGCTGGGCACGCATCTGCAAATCGGCTATTTCGACCAGATTCGCCGCGAACTGGATGGCGAAAGAACCGTAGCCGAGAATGTCGGCAACGGGAAGGAATACATCAAGCTCGACGGCAAGGATCGCCACATCGTCGGCTACCTGCGCAACTTCCTCTTTACCGCCCAGCGCGCCATGTCCAAGGTGAAATATCTGTCAGGCGGCGAGTGCAGCCGGGTACTGCTGGCAAAACTCTTTACCCAGCCCAACAATCTGTTGGTGCTCGACGAACCCACCAACGACCTCGACATCGAGATGCTCGAAGTGCTGGAGGAGCGATTATCGCAATACGAGGGCACCCTCATTATCGTCAGCCACGATCGCGAATTCATGGACAATGTGGTGACTTCCGTACTGGTGTTTGAGGAAGACGGCAATCTGGTGCAGCACGCCGGCGGCTTCAGCGACTGGCAGAAGCGCGGCCGCCAACTGCTGGAGGTCGAGACGCCGGACCAGCTCGCCCGCAAGGCGCTTCAAGAGGAGAAGCAGAATGTGCAGGCAGTGACCAAAAAGCCCGGGAAGCTGTCCTACAAACTGCAATTCGAGTTGGAGCAGTTGCCGGCGAAAATTGCAGCGCTGGAGAACGAGCGCGAGGCGCTGACTCGTCAGGCCAACGATCCGGCCTTCTACAACAGGCCCTTCGCCGAAACCCAGCCAGTGCTGGAAGGGCTCAACAGGGTGCAAAAAGAACTGGAGATCGCCGAGGAACGCTGGCTGGCACTGGAAGAATCCCGCACTGCCTGAAGGCGATTATAGGCCGCTGATATCCTCGGCATCTGCTTCCGCTTCAAAGGACTCCAGGTAGTACAGCTGCGACGCCGTGCACTCACCCAGCTGGCCAAATCCCGGCCCGTCGACCTGCCATTTGATGGTTTCTAGCTCTTCCTTGGAGTAGGCCAAGATCAGGTCGTCCCCAGGCGTCAGGTATTGGCCAAAGGACTCACGGATGTCAAAGCCGTTGCCCAGCGGGTCCGGCACGACAAAGGTCAGGGCTCTCTCGAAGCCAATGGCGCGTGCGCGCGCCAGGTTTTCGCAAGGTTCCCTGAGAGTCACCAGCACCCGACGATCGGACCCAACCGCCAGGATCACCGCCTGATCGTTGAGACGACCCCAGTCGATGATGGATTCCTCGCGCAGGTCGCTGGCTAAGCCACTGATCCGCAATTGGTTAAGCGCCAGAAAAAGATCGATCTGACGGAAGTTTTCCGCCTGATCCGGATGCACGGGTGGGGCAGTCTGACAGGCACTCAGCAGTGGCGAAAGCAGCGCCAGCAACAGAGCCTTTTTGTGGCGCGCGCCGATGGATCGGGCGTTCGCCGCCAGGCTAAAGGGCAGAAGGAAGAGATCGTTACACATAGAGCACCTCGCGCTGAGCCTCCAGGCTAAGCTGCTTTCAAGGGATTGCAAAGTTAACTCCAAAGCTGAGGTTGCATCAAGAGCGCGGCGGATCCGCTGCAGAGTTCGCGATCGCTAACCCGGGGTGCCCGGTTTATCGGCATCGCCTTCGCAACCGGTGGCCTGGGTGTTGATCTTCACTACTGGCTTTTGCAGCAGCAGGCTGTTGGGATAGGTCACCTCGTCGCCGTTGTCGCGACGGATAATCACATGGAACAGGCTGATCTCGCGGATCACTCCCTCACAGCGCTCGTCGCCCGGTTCGATGACGCGCACGCGGTCGCCAATGCGATAGGGAAAGCCAAAGAAGATGATAACGCTGGCGGTGATGTTGCTGAGAATCGACCACTGTGCAAACAGCGCCACACCCAACACGGCGAAGGCCGACGACACGAAGAACGACAGCTCGCCGTAGTTGATGCCAAGAATCAGGCCGATCACAGCCAGCGTTACCAGCACCAACAGGATTTGCACCGTTTTGTCCACGTACTGGGTGCGGCCGGAGTTCACCTGCTTCGCCGCGCCCATGCGCCGGATCAGTTTCGACAGGGCGCGCTGCACCAAGGCATAGATCAGTATGACGAGCGTCAGGTAGGCAATTTTCAGCATGCTTTAATCGGCAAAGCCTTCGGTCTCTTCGTGCTTTCTGCCGGCAGTTTTGCTGAACAGCAAACCGAGTTCAAACAGCGCATACATGGGGATAGCCAGCAGAGCCTGGGAGAAGACATCGGGTGGCGTTAAAAACATGCCGACGACAAAGCAGCCGACCAGCACGTAGGAGCGCTTGGAAGCTAGCGACTCGCGACTTACGATGCCGGCGCGAATCAGCAGGAAGGTGGCTACCGGAATTTCAAAGGCCAGGCCGAAGGCAAAAAAGAGTTTCAGGACAAAACTGAGGTAGGCGTTGATATCCGTCATCACCGTCACCGAGTCCGGTCCAGCCTGAGTAAAGAAGCCGAAAATCAGCGGAAACACTACAAAGTAGGCGAAGGCCATGCCCAGGTAAAACAGCACCACGCTGGAGATGAACAGGGGAATGGCTATTGCCTTTTCCTTGGCGTACAGCCCTGGCGCGATAAATGCCCAGAGCTGGTAAAGCACTACCGGCATGGCCAAAAAGAGCGCCAGCACTATGGTGAGCTTGAGGGGCGCAAGAAAGGGTGATGCCACCTCCGTAGCGATCATCGTAGAGCCCTCCGGCATCAGGGCACGCAAGGGTTCCGACACCAACTCATAGATGGTGTTGGAAAAGGCCGCCATCACCAGAAAGATCACCAGCACGGCAATCAGCGCCCGCATGATGCGGGTGCGCAACTCGATCAGGTGTTCAATCAGCGTCTGATTCTTGTCGTCGGACATGGCTGTCGCTTGGGGTGTCGGGGGTGCTGTCGGCAGGTGCAGTGTCGGCCTGGATGCGATTATCCGGCGCTACTCGCTTAAGGCCGGTGTCGCCGTTATCCTCCAGGCTTTCCAGGCGCATTTTGCGCACGCGCTCGAGATTTTCCATGACTGGGGGGGGGTGGGTTTCGCGGCGAATCTCGTCCATGCCGACCTCGCGTTCCAGGTCGGTCTTGGCGTTATTCCACATGCGCTTGAGCCGGGCCAGCTTAAGGCTCAGGCTACGGATTGTCTCGGGCAGCTTTTCCGGCCCGACAACCAGCAGGGTAACCACTGCGATGAGCAGCAGCTCAGAAAAGCCGATACCGAACATGAATGCCTATCAGCCGTTCTTGGAGTCGGCGTTATCCTTGGCTTCGGCGCTTGCTGTGCTCTCCTCTTTAGAGAGTGCCTCGCGCTGCTCGGCGTCCTGCACCTTTTTGTCCTGGTCGTTCACGGCATCCTTGAAGCCCTTCAATGCACCACCCAGATCCGAACCCAGATTGCGCAGCTTTTTGGTGCCGAAAATCAGCAGGATGATGACCAGAATGATGAGCAGTTGCCAGATGCTAATTCCACCTAAACCCATATGTAGTACCTATTTAGTTGAGCGATTGGCTTTTTCTTCCAATCCGGACAGGCCAAATCGCCTTTCAAGTTCTGTTAATATGTCACGCGAACTCAGACCACACTGGTGCAGCATGACCAGGGTGTGAAACCAGAGGTCGGCGGTCTCTGCCACGATCTGCGGCGCCTCACCGTTCTTTGCGGCGATCAGCACTTCGGTGGCTTCCTCCCCCACTTTCTCCAAAATTTTGTCTATACCCTTACTGCGCAGCTGCGCCACATAGGAGGTTTCTGGGCTGGCGGAGGCGCGCGCCGCAATGGCGGCATCTAATTTATCGAAGGTATCAGCCATCGCCGTAAATCTCCTCCGGCGCCTTCAGCACGGCGGCATTTTCCTTCCAGCGGATGGCATCCGCGGTACGGAAAAAACAGGACTCCCGCCCGGTGTGGCAGGCAATACCGCCCTGTTGCTCCACCTTCAGCAGCAGAGCGTCGCCGTCGCAGTCGAGCTGCACTTCCAGCACCTTCTGCACGTGCCCTGAAGTTTCGCCCTTGTGCCAGAGCTGCTGGCGCGATCGCGACCAGTAAACCGCCTCACCCGATCGCAAGGTGCGCTCCAGAGCATCGGCATTCATCCAGGCTAGCATGAGTACGCGACCGGACTTGGCGTCCTGCGCAATAGCGGGAACCAGGCCATCCTCATTCCAGTTCAGTTGGCCGGCAAGTTGGGTGTTCATGGCGTGATTATCGCAGCCGCTAACCTCTGCGAACAAGCAGCCAGATTCCGACGACCACCAGCGTCCATGGCAACAGGCTGCTGATTCCGCTGACGAGGCCGGCCTGGGCTAGCCCAAAACCGGCCCCACCACCCAGCACGGCGGCTCCGATTGCGCGCCAGCGCTGTGGACGGGGCAGCTCGACTGCAGCGGGCGGATTGGCCAGGTTGTGTATAGCCTGCTTCACCTGGGGGATCAGTTCGGCGATTTGGTCCATGTGCTCCGGCAGGTGGCGACGGAATTCCCGGATCAGACGGCGCAGCGAATAATGTTGTTTTGACCATTTCTCCAGAAAGGGCTTGGCGGTGGCCCAGAGATCCAGCTCCGGATACAGCTGTCGCCCCAGGCCTTCTATATTGATGATGGTTTTTTCCAGCAGCACCAGCGAGGGAATGACCTGCATGTCGAAGCGACGTGCGGTGCGAAAGAGTTCCACCAACATGCCGGCGAATGAAATTTCACTGAGCGGGCGGGCAAATATGGGCTCGCAGACCGTGCGGATTTCCGCTTCGAACTTGTGTACCGGGGTGTCGGCAGCCACCCAGCCGCTTTCGATCTGGACTTCCGCCACGCGCCGATAGTCGCGGCGAAAAACACCGAGCAGCATGGCCGACAGCGAGCGCCGCTCCTGGTCGGTCAGCGAGCCGACGATGGCACAGTCGATAGAGATGTACTGGGGCTTGTCGATATTCTCGGTGCTGACAAAGATGTTGCCCGGGTGCATGTCGGCATGAAAGAAATTGTGCTCAAACACCTGGGTGAAAAAGATTTCAACGCCGATTTCTGCCAGGCGCTGCAGATTGGTTCCCTGTGCCAGTATCGCAGCGCGGTCCGTAACCGGAATGCCGCGAATGCGCTCGGTGACCAGAATATTCGGACGTACAAAATCCCAGATCACTTCCGGGGTGTAGTTGACCGGGTTGTCGAGGAAGTTATCGCGAATTTTCTGGGCATTGGCCGCTTCGTGCTGCAGGTTAAGTTCGTTCTCAATGGTGAAGCGGTAGTCTGCTACCACTTCGGGAGCGTGTAGACGTCGGCCCAGTTCGCCGGCAAGGTTTATCAGGCGGGCGATGGTCTCCAGCAGACGCAGGTCGCGCTCAACCTGACGCTGGATGCCTGGACGCAGCACCTTGATGACCACCTGGCACCCGTTCTTCAACGTGGCGGCGTGAACCTGTGCCAGCGACGCCGACGCCAGCGGCTTTTCATCAAAGCTGCCGAACAGTTCCCCGACCGGGCCGCCCAGGCCCTCCTCGACAATCTGACGAAAGCGAGTGGGGTCAAATGGCGGCACGCGATCCTGCAGGAACTGCAACTCGCGGGCGACATCGTCCTCGAACAGATCCGGGCGGGTGGAGAGCAATTGGCCAAACTTGATAAAGATGGGGCCCTGCACCTCAAAAAAGCGACGCAGACGCTGTGCAGCCGATTGCTTGCCACGCGGAAACACCAGAGCCGGCACAAAGACCAGGCGCAATAGCCATGGGCTGCGTTCCGGCAATAAATCGTCCAGGCGTAGTCGACAGGCAGCAAGCCACAGGCTGAAGAGACGGAACAGACTAGTCAGCATGGTGCATCCTGGCTTTCTCGGCCAAGCGCAGCCGTGCCTCGAGGCGATCCAGACGGTACTGAAGTTCGCGACTTCGTTTGGCCAGCGGCTGAATCTCCTCGGGCCGCGACAGCCCTAGGGACTGATGTGCGAAATTCTGCAACTGGATGGTCAGGCGATGGCCCTGTTCATCGCCAAAACGACGCGCCTGCCCGAGCCCTTCGGTGAGCGCCCGTGCCGCTAAATCGCCCACCAGCTGCGACAAAAGCTCCTCCCAATCGATTTCGAGATCGGCAAAGGCGCGACTCAATTGCAATAGCGCGGTGGCGTCGCCGAGAATTTCCACCTCGTTGTTCCCTGTCACGCTGTCTTCTACGGCGGCGGCCACCAACAGGCGCACCAAAGCCAATGCCGTGCCGCGTAAACGCACTCGAGCCGTCTCACCTGGCTCCACCGGTTCGACCCCGCGCGGGGTGAAATGAAAGCTCAGAATGAGAGGTGGTAGGGTGCTTTCCACGCAAAAAACCTCTCCCTGCAGGCGCTGCAGTTTGGCCAGCGTCGCGGGATCTGTTGCCAATGCCTTGTTGATGGCGCGGCTGGCGGAGCTAAACAACATCTGCTTCACAGGGGGCGATAACCGGAATGCACTGCGACAATGCCACCCGTCAGATTGGTGTAGTCAACCTTTTCAAAGCCGCTGTCGCGCATCATTTGCGCCAGGGTATCCTGAGCAGGGTGTTTGCGAATGGATTCCGCCAGATAGCGGTAGCTGTCGGCGTCGCCCGTGATGAGGCGACCCAGACTGGGCAGCAAATTAAAGGAATACAGGTCGTAGGCTCGGCTGAGACCATCGTTGAGCGGTCGCGAGAACTCGAGGATCATCAGACGTGCACCGGGTTTAAGAACGCGCAGCATGGAAGCCAGCGCTCGCTCCTTGCGCGTGACGTTGCGCAAACCAAAGCCGATGCTGATGAAGTCAAAGCTGGCGTCGGCAAAGGGCAGCTGCTCGGCATCGGCTTGAGCCACCAGCACGTTGTCCAGCCCCCGGTCGATTACGCGGTCGCGGCCGATGTCCAACATGGCGCCATTGATATCCGAAAGGACCACCTTGCCAGTCGGTCCCACCTTGCGTGCCAGCCCAATGCTCAGATCGCCGGTGCCGCCGGCAATATCCAGGACCTGATGGCCTGGCCGCACCCCGGACTTTTCCAGCACCAGCATTTTCCACAGGCGGTGAATGCCCAGGGACATCAGATCGTTCATCAGGTCATAGCGCGAGGCGACCGAGTCAAACACCTGCGCTACCCGCCGCGCCTTCTCGGTCGTGGGGACTTGTTCGTAGCCAAAGTCGGTCTGATTGCTGTCGGTCATCGCTGGTCGCTTGCGCTTGGGTAATGCCTTGCTGGGTTGGTCATTCTACGGAGGTTGGGCAGCCGGCGAAACCGCCCTGAACGGCTCGAGCCAAGGCGATGTGCGTCATTTGCCTGGCGCTGCACTTTCACCAAAGTGTCAAATGGGTGCCATACTATCCCTCCTGTCCTGAGGGGACTGCGGATATCACGAATTGGGTTCATGGATTGGGTCGGGAAAATGACGGCATTCGCCAACCAGACAATGAAGATGCTCGCCGGTTTTGACGCGCGGCTCTACCTCGTTGTTGGGCGGCTCGAGGAGCGCCTGAGGCTTTACAAGGCCGCCCGTTCGATTTCCTTCACCGGGGACGGTTACGCCTATCTGCTGATGGCCGTGGCGCTGCTGGTCATCGTGCCCGAGAGCGGACTGGCGCTGACGCTTTCCGGAATCCTGGCCTTTGCCATTGAGTTGCCGACCTACGTGGTACTGAAAAAGAGCTTCAGGCGCCAGCGTCCATTCAAGGTGGTGAGCGCCCTGGCCCCCATTCACAAGCCTTCGGATGAATTCAGCTTTCCCTCGGGTCACGCGGCAGCCGGCTTTGTCATGGCCTATCTGGTCAGCTATTTCTTCCCTGTCGCCTTCTGGCCCATGTATATCTGGGCTTCCCTAGTCGGGCTCTCCCGCGTGATGCTGCGCGTGCATTTTGTGTCGGATGTGCTCGCCGGCATGCTTCTGGGAACAGGTATTGCCATCCTCTCACTCAGGATTCTCGGCTACTAACCCCCGCGCTCACAGCTTTTTGGGATCAATCAGGCGCACCACCTGCACATCGGCCTGGCGCGTTTTGCGTGCCGCCGTGAGTTTCTGCAGATAGTTGCGCCAGCGCTGTTCCTTTTCCCTGGCCAGCTGCCAGAGATAGCCCCAGGTGTAGATACCGCTGTCGTGACCGTCGTCAAAAATGAACTGCAGGGCGTAGTGACCGACTCTGTCGATGGCCTTGATTCGCACCTTCTCCTTGCCGCTTGGTAATTCACCACCCTGACCGCCGTGGCCACGAACTTCGGCGCTAGGCGACTCCACCCGCAGGTACTCGGCACTGAGTTCGCAGCGCGCACCGTCCGGGTAGTCGAGAATCAGTAGTGACCCGCGGTCGCGCAACTGGATGCGACTGGGGGCGTGGCTCACAGAATGAATCTCGATAAATCTTCGTCGGCGGCCAGCGCAGCGAGATGAGCATCCACGTACTGGGTGTCGATGACCAGCTGGGTGCTCTCAGTATCGCCGGAGCGGAAAGAAATTTCCTCCAGCAGGCGTTCCATCAGCGTGTGCAGGCGGCGCGCACCAATATTTTCGGTTTGTTCGTTCACCTGCCAGGCTATCTCGGCGAGGCTGGCGATGCCGTCTTCGGTGAACTCGAGTTCTACACCCTCGGTTCTGAGCAGCGCGGTGTATTGGGTAATCAACGAATGATCCGGCTCGGTGAGGATGCGGCGAAAGTCCTCCGCCGTCAGGGCATCCAGCTCGACCCTGATGGGCAGGCGACCCTGCAGTTCCGGGATCAGGTCGGAGGGCTTGCTCAGATGGAATGCGCCGGAGGCAATAAACAAGATGTGATCGGTTTTGACGACGCCGTACTTGGTGGTAACCGTGGAGCCCTCGATCAGCGGCAACAGGTCGCGCTGCACACCCTCGCGGGAAACGTCGGCTCCGCTCACTTCGGCGCGGCGAGCAACCTTGTCAATTTCGTCGATAAAAACGATACCGTTTTGCTCCACCGAACGCAGTGCGCTACTTTTCAGTTCCTCCGGATCGACCAGGCGGGCGGCTTCTTCATCCTCCAACAGGCGCACGGCTTCCTTAATGCTGAGCTTGCGACGCTGCTTTTTCTGCCGACCCAGGTTGGCAAACATTTCCTGCAACTGGCTGGCCATCTCTTCCATGCCGGGTGGGGTCATGATCTCCATCTGCGTTCCGGCAGCGCTGAGTTCCAGCTCAATCTCCTTGTCGTTCAGCTGTCCTTCGCGCAACTTTTTGCGAAACACCTGGCGGGTCGAACTGTCGGTGCTTTCGCCATCACGCGCCTTGGGCAGCAGGATGTCGAGAATGCGCTCTTCGGCGACTTCCTGAGCGCGAAAGCGCACGCGATTCATCTCCTGTTCGCGTCGCATCTTGATGCTGGACTCGACCAGATCGCGAATAATCGATTCGACGTCCTTGCCGACATAGCCCACCTCGGTAAATTTGGTGGCTTCCACCTTGATAAAGGGAGCGTTGGCGAGCTTGGCCAGCCGTCGGGCGATTTCGGTTTTGCCAACGCCGGTGGGTCCGATCATCAGAATATTCTTGGGTGTGATTTCGCTGCGCAGCGGCTCGTCGATCTGCAAGCGGCGCCAGCGATTGCGCAGCGCGATGGCGACGGCACGCTTGGCCTTGTCCTGGCCGACAATATGACGATTGAGTTCGTGAACGATCTCCCTGGGGGTCATTTGGGATTCCGGCATTAGAGCGTCTCGATGGTCAGGTTGTGGTTGGTGTAGATACAGATATCGGCGGCGATGTTGAGCGCTTTTTCGACGATTTCGCGGGCACTCAGATCGGTATTCTCTAGTAAGGCGCGCGCGGCGGACTGCGCAAAGGCACCGCCCGAACCGATGGCGATAAGGTCGTATTCCGGCTGGATGACATCGCCGTTGCCGGTAATGATCAACGAGGTATCGGCGTCGGCTACGGCGAGCAGTGCTTCCAGACGGCGCAGGCTGCGATCGGTGCGCCAGTCTTTGGCCAGTTCCACGGCGGCTCTGGAGAGCTGCCCCTGGTAGGACTCCAGCTTGGCTTCGAAGCGCTCAAAGAGGGTAAAGGCATCGGCGGTTCCGCCGGCGAATCCGGCGATCACCCGGTCCCGGTAGAGACGTCGAACTTTACGTGCATTGCCCTTCATCACGGTATTGCCAAGGCTGACCTGGCCATCGCCGCCAATGACAACCTGGCCATTGCGCCGCACAGACAGAATGGTTGTGCCTCGATATTGCTCCACGGAATTTCTCCTGCCTGGGGAGATTCCAAGATGAGGGTAGCCTGAGGTGAATTCAAGCAGCCGCCCAGAACCGTCGCGTGCAAAAAATTATCCGCGGCTTTGGCGGCTCCGACGGAGGGTCACTCGGTCATCAGCAGCGGTTGGTAATTCTGCTCAATCAAGCGCTGGCGGGCGGAGGCCATCTGCGTGCGCGAATCAAATGGACCCACCATGATGCGGTACCACACACTGCCCTGGCTGGAGACCTGGGACAGCGAGGCATTCAGATTGAGCAGCAGCAAGGAGGCGCGCGCCTGCTCGGCATCCTGCTGGTTCCGGAAGGAGGCAGCCTGCAGCCAGTAGATGGTGGATTCGTTTTGCTGGGCGCTGGCGATGGCGCTTTCCGGCACGCTCACTTCCAGTTCGTTGAGCAGAGTATAAAACTCAAAGGTGGGCAGGGGCTCGTCGCTGGCTTCAGCCGAAGTGGATTCGCTGCCGGTGATGGTGAACGCGGGTAAGGCGGGTTTGCGTTCGAGCAGCGCGATCAGTGCCAGCGTCAGTACCGAGCCGACTACCAGACCGGCGGCAAATGCGCCGCCGGACAGGCGGCTGGAACTGGACTGGGTGCGCGAAGCACCGCGGTTTCTCTGATGCGTACTCAATGTCTTGGGTCGGGCGAAACAGTCGCACCATAGTAGCAAAGTTAGGCTAGCGAGGGCGGCTTACTCGAGCTAGTCCATGCCCAGCGGGTCGACATCTACCGACCAGCGCAGACGGCGCTTCGCACCGAACTGCTCGAGGAGCTGCAAGGCTTTGTCGGTTACCTCGTGCAGCCGGGAACGCAGCGACGATTGGATCAGCAACTGGTAGCGATAGCGATCGCCGCGGCGCTCCAGGAGGCAGGGCATGGGTCCGAGCAGGCTGACTTCGGGAGAGCGGCTAGCCTGCAAGGCGTCGACCACCTGCTGCAAAACCTGCTCGCAGGTACGAAAATCCTGGTGCTCGACCCGCAACAGAGCCCAATAACTGAAGGGCGGCAAATGGCCGGTGCGCCGCTGGCGCAGCAATTCACGCGCCGTGGCCTGATAGCCTGCGCTGGTCAACTGCAACAGAACCGGGTGCTCGGGCAAGCCAGTTTCCAGAATGGCGCGTCCCGCCAGTTTGCCTCGGCCGGCGCGGCCGGCGACCTGAATGCAGAGTTGTGCCGTCTGCTCCATGGCCCATGGATCGGCACTCAACAAGCCCTGATCAATGCCTAACACCACCACCAGAGTGACCCCAGGGAAGTGGTGACCCTTGGCCAGCATTTGCGTGCCCACCAATATGCCGGCCTGGCCCTGGGCTGCTTGCTCCATCAATTGCTGGCGTTTACCGCGCTGGCGCGTGCTATCGCGATCAACGCGCAGTGCCGGCCAGGCGGCGAAGCGCTGCTGCAGGAAATTTTCTAGCCGCTCAGTGCCGGCGCCGAGCATTTGCAGGCGCTGACTGTGGCACTGGTCACAGCGGTTGGGAATCGGGCGCGCAAACTGGCATTGATGGCAAAGCAACTGGTGGTGCTGCAGGTGCGCCGTCAGGCGGCAGGAGCAATTGGGGCAGTTTGCTACCCAGCGACAGGCCTGACATTCGTAGGCGGGTGCAAAGCCCCGACGATTAATGAATACCATGACCTGGTTACCGCCCTGCAAGGCCATTTCGATGGCTTCCAGGCTGGCCTGGCTGAGCAGACTTTTGCTTTGGGGTGACAGGGGTTCGATCTGCCAAATTGGCATGGCTCCCTGTCCGTGGCGCTGCGTCAGCTGCAAGGGGATATAGCGACCGCGCTCCAGATGGAACAGGGACTCCAGGCTGGGGGTGGCAGAACCCAGCACCAGAGGTGCCTGGCACTGGCGCGCTCGCAGTGCCGCGATATGACGGGCATGGTAGCGCCATCCCTCCTGCTGCTTGTAGGAGACGTCCTGTTCCTCGTCCAGAACGATCAGGCCGAGCCGGGGAGCGGGCAGAAATATGGCAGAGCGCGTGCCGATAACCAGATCGATGTTGCCATCGCCAAAAGCCTGCCAGATATCCCGGCGATCGGCGTCGGAAGCTTCGGAATGGTAGGTGGCAATGCGTGCCGGCAGGGACTGTCTGATACGCTTTTCCATCTGTGGTGTGAGACCGATCTCCGGCACCAGAAGAAGCACCTGGCGACCGGCGGCGATGGCCGCTTTGGCAACAGCCATGTAGACCTCGGTTTTGCCGCTGCCGGTTGGGCCCTGCAGCAGATAGACCTGTTCCCGGCCCAGCGCCACGGCGTCCACGGCTTCATGCTGCTCGCGGGTGAGCTGTGGCAGGTGCGTGCTCGGCAGCTGTTTTTGGGGGGCAAATCCGGGGGCAGCGGTGGCCTCGCTGACCAGCCCCTGCTTGACCAGCTCGCGGCGCAATGTGGGGCTAAAACCGGCGGCGCTGATCTGGCTATCGCTGACCGCTTCTCGGGCTTGCATCCAGAGCAGCAGTTCGCGCCGCCGCCGCGCCCTGCTGAGCAGGTCGGGGCTGAAGCCGGTGCTGGCCACCCAGAATTTTTCGCCTCCGGGTTGGCGCTGCAGCAGGCTGAGCGGAACCATGTTGCTGACAATGTCCCAGGGGGCGACATGGTAATAGCGTATGGACCACTGGATCAGTTCCAGGGTCGCAGTGTCGAGCGGCCGCAGTTGCTCCGCTTTGGCGAAGATCTCCTTTAGCTCAAATGCCGGATTGGTGTCTCCAGCCGGGTCTACCTGAGCCAGCACCAATCCGGTAACGCGGCGTCGGCCAAAAGGCACTTCTACCCAGCATCCTGGCTCGACGCCGAGATCGGCTGAAGCCTTATAGGAGAAGAGGTTGCGGAGGGGGCAGGGGACTGCCACCTCAAGCCGGATTTCACTTGCCATCACGGTTTTTTCTGCTAGTATTCGCGCTCTTTCGCGCCCAGGAGCCGTACCGTATCGAGACGGAAGGCGGCCCGACAACATAATGGCGAGGCAATTAGCATGCAAGCAGATATCCATCCCAAGTACCAGGCTATGACTGCAACCTGTGGTTGTGGCAACGTCATCAAGACGCGTTCAACACGCGGTGGCGAAATTCACCTGGACGTGTGCTCCCAGTGTCATCCCTTCTACACTGGCAAGCAGAAGATTGTTGATTCAGGCGGTCGTATCGATCGTTTCAACAAGCGTTTTGGCGCCAAGCTCAGCACCAAATAAATTGCAGCGCCTGGCAGTCCGTTCGGGCGCTATCTTCTAAAACAATTCCTCAATTACACGACTGTCGTAGCCGGTCGTGGTGTTTTCGTTTTCGCTCTGCAGCGCGGGCGCATTTTCCCGCAAAAAAACTTCAAAAATCGCGTTTTGGTCATTGGCTGCAGCTCGCTCTCCGGTGGCAGGATTGATGCGCGCGGTAATTATCCCTGGGGGTTGGGGTAACTGAATCTCGGGCTTGCCCGCCAGCGCGTCGCGCATAAAGTTGATCCAGATGGGCAGCGCTGCAGTGCCACCAAATTCATTGCTGCCGAGCAGAGAATTGTCGTCGAAGCCGACCCAGGTCGTGGTAACCAGATGTGGGCTGTAGCCCGAGAACCAGGCATCGCGCGGGCCATTCGTCGTGCCCGTTTTGCCGGCGATATCTGCCCGCCCCAGTTCCTGGGCGCGCCGACCGGTTCCCAGCAGGATGACATCCTTGAGAATGGAGTCGGTGATATAGATCACTCGTTCGTCGACGACGCGTTCGGCCGGTGGACCCAGAGGTGACTCGAGTTCTCCTTCGGGCGCCAGGACTACACTTTCTGCCGAGGCTGGCACCGCGTCGCAATCACGGCACACTCGCGGGACTTGGGCCTGGAACACCACTTCGCCTTCGGAGTCCAGAATGTGCGTGATCAGATGCGGTTCGACCCGATAGCCGCCATTGGCAAAGACCGTGTAGGCCATAGCCAGTTTCAGTGGCGCAACGCCACCGCTACCCAGGGCCAGAGTCAGGTTGTAGGGTAGGTCGGCATCCTCAAAGCCAAAACGCATCATGCCGCGTCGCGCGGTGTCGATGCCGATGGACCGCAGAATGCGGATAGACACCAGATTGCGCGAAAAATAGAGAGCTTCGCGGAATCGGGTTGGCCCATAAAACTCGCCGGAGTCGTTCTCCGGTCGCCAGATATCCTCCAGGGCGGCATCTTCAAACACGATGGGCGCGTCGTTGATAATACTGGCGGTGCTATAGCCGTTTTCCAGTGCAGTAGCATAGAGGAAAGGCTTGAGATTTGAGCCGGGCTGGCGGCGCGCGTCGGTGACCCGATTGAAGTGGCTCTGATTGAAATCAAAGCCGCCGGTGAGCGCGCGGATGGCGCCGTCTGAGGGGTCGATGGATACCAGCGCACCCTGCACGTTCGGCACCTGCGAAAAATGCCAGGAGTCTCCCATCGGACGCAGGCGCACGAGATCCCCTACGGCAGCGAGCTGGGAGGCCCGCGTCGGCAGATCGCCAGGCCAGTTGGGGCGATAGGGGCGCCACTCGCTGAGGCCTTGTTCCCAGTCAATATCCCTTTCGCTGCCGTCGCGCAGCAACACGCGAATACTCTGTTCGGCAACCGCGAGCACCAGCGCCGGCTCCAGGTCGCCAATGATCGGGGTTCTGGCCAATAGATCCAGACTGGCTTCGCGGTCTCGCCAGACTGATTCCGCCATGCGCCGTTCAGGCCCGCGATAGCCGTGACGCAGATCGTAGGTCATTAGACCTTCGCGCACCGACTTTGCGGCGCTGCGCTGCATGTCCACATCGATGGTGGTGTAGACCTCGTAGCCGTTCTCGTAGGCTGAAGCGCCAAAGCGATCGAGCATTTCCTGCCGCACCATCTCAGCCACGTAGGGTGCGCTGATTTCCAGCACGGTGCCGTGATCCGAGGCGGTATCGGGTTCAGCAACGGCCAGATCGTAGGTCGCCTGATCAATGTAGTCCAATAGCAGCATGCGGCCGAGAATCCAGTTGCGCCGATCCATGGCGCGCCGCGGGTTATTGATAGGATTTACAGCGGACGGCAGCTGGTAGGTGCCGGCGATCATGGCCAGTTGCGACAGGCTCAGCTCATCGATGTTTTTGCCATAGTAGACCTGGGCTGCAGCCTGGATGCCGTAGGCGCGCTTGCCGAGGAACATCTTATTTGCGTAAAGCTCTAGAATTTCTTCCTTGGTTAGCTCATTCTCTATCTGAAGTGCTAGTAAAATCTCATTGAATTTTCTGGTAAAAGTCTGATCCAGAGTCAGGAAAAAGTTGCGAGCGACCTGCATGGTGATGGTGCTGCCGCCGGATTGAATCTCGCCGGTTTTCGCAAGTTGTGACGCAGCGCGCAACAATCCCATTAGATCGACGCCCTGATGTGAAAAGAACCTATCATCTTCTGCAGCGAGGATGGCTTGGACAAAATGGGTTGGAATTTGATCAAAGGTGACGGGTGTGCGGCGTTGTTCGCCAAACTCACCGATGAGTCGGCCATCGTGGCTGTATACCTTGAGGGGGATTTGTAGATGTACGTCGCGCAGCTGGTCCGCGGAAGGCAGCGAAGGGACGAGATAAAGCACCGTTCCGAACACCAGGGCGCACCCCAGGGCAAAGCTCGTGCAGCCAAGAATAAATATTGTCCGGAGCCAGCCAGTGCGTGGAGACATAGTCAGGTAGTTTCGGGTATTGTGGAATTCGGCGCAATTATAGACCCTGTCCTCGCCGGACAAGCTTAGTCTGGTGCGTAAAGCGTATAGCAGGGCAGATAGAGTGCATGCAAATTCCCTTCTTCGGTAAGCAGTCTGAACCACTTCTGGGGATCGACATCGGATCCTCCAGCCTGAAGATAGTTGAACTATCCAAGAGTGGTGATGAGGTGAAGGTGCAGAGCGCCGGCACCTTCCCTTTGCCGCCGAACACGGTGGTTGAGGGCCGCATTTTCGCTGAAATCACTATGGTTGGCAGTATCTCCCAAAATAATGTGCGCTGGGCACTGGTGACAGATTCATCCGGCTCGGTGCACCGCGTGCGGACAGGCAACTATCTGGGCAAAAACTACGGACGTATCACCAACGTGGAAGAAACCCTTATCGAAGTGCTGGAAAAAGTGCCTGATGGCCAGGGCGGTTGGATTGAGCGCCCGCGCACCATTAACATGAACTTCTCACCCTGAGATTAGCCTTATGAGAGAGCGGAAAATCCTTAGTTCATCGTTGCTCGCCGGCTGCCTTGCAGCAATGGCGACGGGCATATCGCCTGCCTGGGCATCGACCCTCGAAGCGATCAATTTCACAGCCCTCAGCCAGGATAGTTTCGAGGTTGAGTTCCAGTTGTCGAATGCCACCCCCGTTCATGCTCAGGTTTTTGTCATCGACACGCCGGCGCGCATCGTGGTGGATCTGCCTGGGGTAGACAATGCCGTGGTCGAGCGCAACTTTGCCCTGGCCTACGCCAATGCCTCAGAGGCTGTTCTACTCGCTACCGATGAGCGCACCCGGCTGATTATGAACATGAACGTCGCCACCCAGTACGAGACCCGCCAGCAGGGCAACCGCCTTTACCTGCGCGTTGGTTCCAGTGGCGTTGCATCTGGCGCTGCATCATCTGTTGTGGGCGCCCCGGTAAGCTCCGCAGCCGCATCCAGTTCGGGCGCGGTAGTTACCGATCTGAACTTCCGTCGCGGTGAAGAGGGCGAAGGTAACCTGTCGTTGACCTTGAGCACCAATCGAGTGAACGCCGATGTGCAGCGAAATGGCACGCAGGTATTGATTACCCTGTACAACACCCAGTTGCCGGAGCGACTGCGTCACAACTACGACGTTATCGATTTTGCCACTCCCCTGTCGGGCTTTGATGCCACCTTCGATGGCGTGAATACCGTAATTCGCATGCAGACGCATGATGAATTCGATTATCTGGCCTACCAAGCCGATCAGAATTACGTGGTTTCGGTGAAGCCTTTAACAGCGCAGCAGGAAGCGCAGTTGGCACGCGAATTTGCCTATACCGGTGAACGCCTGTCGCTCAACTTCCAGGACATTGAAGTGCGTGCTGTGCTGCAGCTGATTGCCGACTTTACTGAATTGAACCTGGTGGCCAGCGACACGGTGGAAGGCAGCATTACCCTGCGCCTGGAAAACGTGCCCTGGGATCAGGCGTTGGATATCGTGTTGCGCGCCAAAGGTCTGGATTCACGTCAGGATGGCAATGTGCTGCTGGTAGCGCCGATTGCCGAGATTGCCGAGCGCGAGGCGCAGCAGGTCGAGGCCAATCGCCAGCTCGAAGAGCTTGCACCCTTGCGCACCGAATTTATTCGCATTCGCTACGCCGATGCCCAGTCACTGTATAACCTGTTTGCCAGCAGTGGCGGAGCCGGAGCTGGCGGTGTGGGTGAGGGCAGCGGTAGCACCACCAGTATTCTGTCGGCCCGCGGCAATGCCATCGTGGACTCGCGCACCAATACCATCATTCTGACCGACACCGACGAGAAGATTCTGGCCTTCCGCGAGTTAGTCAATCAGATCGATATTCCCATTCGCCAGGTCATGATCGAAGCCCGCATTGTGATTGCCAACACGGATTTCCGCGAGGAACTGGGAGTCCGCTGGGGTGGCGCCGGCGTGCGCACTATGGATGGAGGCAACCAGGTATGGCAGTTTGCGGGCCAGCGCAACGGCTTTGCCGACGGCGGGCCGCTCGGTTTCTTCAACGGCCAGAATGATGAGCTGGATCTCGGTGATCTGTTGGCCGTCGATCTGGGTGTGCCGGCTTCTACCAGCACCTTCGGTCTGGCGTTCCTGAGTGATTCCGCCTTCGTCGACCTCGAGCTGTCTGCCCTGGAAAATGAAGGACATGGTGAAGTGATTTCCCAGCCTAAAGTGATCACGGGTGACAAGCAGACTGCCATGATTCGTTCCGGTGAAGAAATTGCCTACCAGGAAGCATCCGCTAGCGGAGCCACGGCTGTAGCCTTCAAGGAGGCCGTACTGTCCCTGAAGGTGACGCCGCAGATTACCCCGGACGATCGCGTAATCCTGGATCTCATCGTGTCGCAGGATTCGCGTGGTGATATCGTAGCCGGCGGTGTGCCGACTATCGATGTGACATCCCTGGAAACCCAGGTGCTGGTCAACAACGGGCAAACCCTGGTGCTGGGCGGTATATTCACCCAAAACACCATTGAGCAGGAACAGCGCGTACCAGTGCTCGGCAGCTTGCCCATCGTTGGCAACGCCTTCAGGAACACGATCAGCAGCAGCGAAAAACGCGAAATTCTGATCTTTATCACGCCCAAAATACTCAGCGATTCCCTTTTCAATCGATGAGTCGCGTCGATAACCTCGTGCTTGTCGGCCTGATGGGGGCCGGCAAGACCACGGTGGGCCGCCAGTTGGCCCAGATTCTAAAATGGCCTTTCCTGGATACAGACCAGGTGCTCGAAGAGCGCTGTGGTGCGGATATTCCTTGGATATTTGATATTGAAGGAGAGGCCGGTTTTCGCCGCCGCGAGACTGAAGTGCTGGCCGATCTGAGCGGACGAGCCCAACTGGTCATTGCTACCGGCGGCGGCATCGTGTTGGCTGAACAGAATCGGGCCATGCTGCGCCAGTGTGGCATGGTGGTCTACCTGGCTGCAGACGTCGAGCAACTCTTCGCCCGTGTGGCACACGACACCCATCGCCCCTTGTTGCAGGTCGCTGATCCCCGTGCTGTCTTACGGAAATTGTTGCTGGAGCGCGAGCCCCTGTATCGGGAAGTTGCCAGCCTGGTGATCAGCGCAGACCGCCAACGCAGTCCGCGAGCGGTCGCCGAACAGATCGCGGACGAGTATCATCGAAATCGCCCCGCCGAGCTTGCTGGCTAATTCGACGTCCACCGCGATTTGAACTCTTCAAGACAGGTCAGGCGCTGTTCTTGCAGTGCGTACCCCAGCGCCTTGCCTGCCAGTTTTTCGGAGTGTTCCAGATCCTTGCGGCTGATTGCCAGCGCTGCCTGTCCGGCCTGATACAGGTAGGCGCGCTGCGGGTAAGGCTGTTGTTCCAACCCGGCCCTGCCCCTGGCATCCGCTTCACAGCAGAGCAAAAAGTCATCCAGCGTCTGCGGTCGACGCCAAATATCCAGGCCGTCGAACAGTCTGAGCAAGGTATCCGGCCTTAGTGCCAGTGCCCTGTGACTATGCAGGTGCCAACGCGAAACCAACACGGCCAGCCGACTATAGGTCTTGCCGATACCCAAACGCCGGCATAGCTGTTCGATTGGTTTGACGCCCGCCTCTTCGTGGCCTATATGCCTCGGCCAATCCGCGCTGGGTGTGCGGGCCTTGCCCAGGTCGTGCACCAGAGTGGCGAAGCGGCACACCGGGTCACTGCTCATACGGCTGACCTGCTGCAGGGCCATCAAGCTGTGAATGCCCGCATCGATTTCTGGATGGTGTTTGGCTGGCTGTGGCACGCCGAACAGGGCATCCAGCTCGGGGTAGACCCGCTGGAGTGCACCAGCCTGGCGCAATACCTGGAAATAGATTTCGGGATGGTCAGACTGCAGCGCTTTCAAGGTTTCCTGCCAGACGCGTTCCGCCGACAGGTAATCCAGTTCGCCCGAAACAGCCATGCGTCGCATCAAGCCGAGAGTCTCGTTGGCAACCCTGAAGCCCTGCGCGTGAAAGCGAGCCGCAAATCGCGCCACGCGCAAAATGCGCAGCGGGTCTTCACTGAATGCGGCAGACACATGGCGCAGTAACCGGGCATCCAGGTCGGCACGGCCGCCGAAGGGATCGATGATTTCACCTGCGGCGGTCTGCGCCATGGCATTGATGGTGAGGTCGCGTCGCTGCAGATCCTGCTCCAAGCTGGTGTGTTCATCGGCAAAGAAGGTAAACCCTTGGTAGCCGTGCCCCGATTTTCGTTCGGTTCGCGCCAGGGCATATTCCTCACCGGTCTGCGGATGCAGGAAGACGGGGAAATCCCGACCCACGGGTCGGAAGCCACGCTCGGACATGGCCGATGGCGTGCTGCCCACCACGACCCAGTCGCGCTCCTTGGGCTGCTGACCCAACAACTGATCGCGCACGGCTCCGCCGACGAGGTAGGCTTGAAGAGGCTTTGCGTCCATAATGGCCACTCTACTCAAAGCGCGGGATCAGCTCTAGCATCAGGGATATGTTTGGCATGCGCATTGGCAAAAAGGGTCGCAGGGTGGGTCTGGCTCTCGGCGGTGGCGGAGTGCGCGGCCTGGCCGCGGTGCCCATCCTCAAGGTGCTCGACGAGTGCGATATCGAGCCCCTATTTGGCGATAAGCATCCGAGCAAGCCAGCGTAGCTCGCATTGCACCTGCCCGTCGAGGAGGCTCCACCTTAGTGGCCGCCCTTCCTGGCTGGAAACTGCCCTCTCGCTCGGCTAGTATCCCCTCTTACATTTCTTCACTCGCCAGCTACTATCTGGTCGTGATAGAAGAGTCGGCGTCACACCAAATACAAATAACGAAGTACCGCAAAGGGGGGGACTATGCACCGCAACACTCATCGAATCGGACTTGGCCTGTCTGCAGCCCTGGTCAGCCTTGGGCTGGCCGCGCAGGGCAGCGACCTGGCCGGAGAAAATTGGATTTATCATCAGGGCGACTCGGGAGCCACGCGCTATTCGACCCTGTCGCAGATCAATACCTCCAACGTCGCTCAGCTAGAGCGCGCCTGGACTTTCCACACAGAGTCCGGCCGTTCGGCTAGCGCACCCATGGTGGTGGACAGTGTGATGTATTTCAGTGCCCCCAATGGTGTCTACGCCCTTGACGCCGTAACCGGTGAACAAATCTGGAAATACGCCCCGCCGGTTCCGGAAGGCGCTAACAATGCGGTGGGATTTGGCAATGTGCGTGGCGCCGGCGGAGCGGGTACTGCTCTGCGTGGCCCGACCTACTGGCCGGGTAACGACGAAGCGGGTCCGCGCATCTATAGCACCACCACGGATGGCTTGGCAGCGCTGGATGCTGCCAGCGGTGAATTGGTATTCACCTTCGGTGAAAACGGCATCATTGCCGGACTGCGCCCGGATTCTCCTGCAGCCTTTTACCAAAATGTCCTGATCACCCAGGGCGGCGTGGTTGAAGGGCGCGGTGACTCAGTCAAAGGCTGGGACATTCTGACGGGCGAACTGCTTTGGACTTTTTACCTGAAGGCACAGCCCGGCGATCCCAACCTCGAGCTGACCTGGCTGGATGGTAGTGCCGAGAGCGATTTCACGCCGAATATCTGGGGTCTGTTTACGGTCGACGAGGAGCGCGGCATCCTCTTTGTGCCGGTCGAGAAAGTTGGCAACGACTATTGGGGCGCCCCGCATCCGGGCAACAATCTCTACAGCGATTCCCTGGTGGCGCTGGATGCTTTGACCGGTGAAATGATCTGGTACCAGCAGTTGGTACATCACGACATCTGGGACTTCGATATTGCTGCTGCGCCGACCCTGATCGAGGTAGAGCGTGACGGCGAGACCATTCCTGCCGTGGTACAGATGAACAAGATGAGCCTGATGTTCATCTTTAACCGTGAAACCGGTGAGCCTATATTCGGCATGGAAGAACGTCCGGTACCTCAGACTACCGTACCCGGTGAGTGGACCTCGCCCACCCAGCCTTTTCCTATTCTGCCCGAGCCGCTGGCGCGCACCAGCATTACCCGGGATGAGCTGGCTAAGGTGACACCTGAGCACCAGGCTTTCTGTGAACGTCTCTGGGACCAATACAATCTTGAGCCGTCCAATATGTACGATCCCTGGCGAGCTGACCGCGACATCGTGCTCTTCCCCGGCGCGCAGGGCGGCAGCAACTGGTGGGGTGCGGCATTCAATCCGAGCCTCGATTTGATTTACGCCAATGTGCATAACGCCGGCCAGTGGGGTCGCGTCACCCAGAGAGAAAATGGCAGCTGGGGTAAGACGACGCCTGAGCAGGGCCGCTTCTGGGACAGCGCAAAAATGTGGAGCTGTTCTGAGCCACCCTGGGGTGAGCTGGTTGCGGTAGATGCCAATACCGGCCAGATCGCCTGGCGTGTCACTCTGGGCGAGTTCGAGGAGCTGACCGCGCAGGGCGTGCCGCCCACTGGCACCCCCATCATTGGAGGTGCCATCTCCACCGCCGGCAATGTGATCTTTATCGGCGGCACGGTGGACGGCTTTGTGCGGGCCCTTGATGCGCGCACCGGCGAAGAGCTGTGGCGCGATCGCCTGCCGGCACCCTCACAGGGCATGATCAGCACCTATATGGGCAGCGACGGCAAGCAGTACCTGATCGTTCCGGCCAATGGCGGGGGTTATTTCACCCGAAACCTGAATAGCGATGAGGTGATTGCCTACCGCCTTCCCGATTGATTTCGGTCTGTTTCAAGCCAAAGGCCTGCAGGGTAATAGCCGCAGGCCTTTTTTATTAGGCCCGTTGTTTCCAGCAGATTGCGCAGAAAATTCGCAAGAGTGTAAAGCCTTGGTAAAAGTAGGGTTAATTGCCGCAGCGCCTAACTAAGATGCGCTCAGTTGAGGAGAAGCCCTATGTACTCCATTGCCGATTTCTACCGCCACGCACGCCTAATGCACGTGTACGTGTCGACCTTTGTGTTCAGCCTGCTCATTCTGTTCAGCCTGACTGGTCTGTTTCTCAACCATCCGGGGTGGTTTGAGACCAGTCCGCAGATGGAATCTGTACAGGGCCAGGTGGATGCGGCGCAGGCTCATTTGCTGCAGGCAGCGGCAGGTATCGATAGCCAGCCCGATCTGGCTGGTCTGGCCGAGTATTTCCGCCAACGCTATGGGTTGGGCGAACCTGAGTACATGGCCTGGGACCGCAATTTCAACGAAGCCAGCCTGGATTTTTCCGCCCCGGGCGGCTATGCCCAGATTGTGCTGGACACAGTGACGGGCGGCTTCCAGATTCAGTCGCAAAGCTCGGGAGCCATCGAAATTCTCAATGACCTGCACAAGGGCCGCCACGCCGGCGGCCTGTGGCGCTGGGTGATCGATCTGACTGCCATGCTGGTGTTGGTTTTCGCGCTGACCGGCCTGGCACTCCTGGTCAACAGCCTGCGTTTTCGCACCACTGCCCTGGTACTGCTCGCGGCTGGCACCTTGAGCCCGCTGTTGATCTACTGGCTTGGTGTGCCCAGCCTATGAATCCAATGTTAGTGAAGGATCATTCCATGCCTTTTCATTTGCGCCAACTGGCAACTCTATTAGTCGGTATTCTCGCCCTGACCGGGTTGTCGCCGTCGCTGGCCCAGACATCCAACCCGGCACAAAGCGGGCTGAGCATATCGCTTGAGATAGGTGCTTCGGCCGCAGCTACCCGTTCTCGGCCGCCCTTTGTGGCGATCTGGCTGGAAACTCCAGACGGTGAAGCCGTCACCACTATAGAAACCTGGTATAACCGCTCGCGCTGGCTGCCCGAACTCAGCCAGTGGTGGCGCAAGCTCGGCATGCTCGGGCCGGCACAGTACGATGCCGTAACCGGCGCAACGCGCCGCGCTGGGAGCTACCAGATTGAATGGGATGGCCTGACGGTGTCCGGCGAGGCGGTTCCCGTAGGCGAATACGATCTTTGGGTGGAAGCAGCCCGCGAGCACGGCGGTCACGATCGCGTGCGTATTCGCGTCGATTTTCGCCAGCCGGGTAGCCGGGCCAGCGGGCAGGGCCAGGCTGAGTTGGGACAGATTGAGACGGTGGTGCACTGAGGGAAAAGCCAGTGCAAGCTGATTTGATTAAGAATCCTTTACTAATTGCTGCTGCCAATTTGCGTGCGAAGCGCTACCTTCTTGGAAGCAGAGCACCTGGGGAGGCGATGCCATGATCAGGTACGGTATTTTGGCCACGATCGCGTTGCTATTGGCGGCGGCCGTGGTGGCAACCTTGCGCGACGAGGGTGCAACCGACCGCTCCAACGCAGGAATCGCCAGCAATCTGGGGCAGGGGGATCTGCAGCAACGTTTGTCGGCACTGAATGTAGAAAGTTTCCGAGTTTTGATCGGCTGACGAAAACTCGTAAGTGATTGAATTGAAATGGTAGCTACGGGTGGACTTGAACCACCGACCCCAGCATTATGAATGCTGTGCTCTAACCAGCTGAGCTACGTAGCCATATTTCACGCGAGGCGGCGAATTTTAGTGGGCAGTTGCCCGAATCGCAAGCCTTGGTGCTTGTCTGCCACCTTGCAAATGCCTCGCATATTGGGCCCTTGCGGCGACATCCCGCAGCGAAAGCTCCATAATAGCGCCCCATGAAACCTAGCCTCCCCAGCCTGATTGCCGCACTCTTCGCCGCGCTGACGCCGTTCGCGGCAGTTCAGGCCGTCGATAGTGTCACGGCGCCCTCGATCCAGGTCAGTCTGCTGTCCGAGCAGGCGGTGGTGGTGCCGGGACAAAGCCTGTCGGTAGGGGTACTGCTCGAACCGGCACCGGGCTGGCATACCTACTGGCGCAATCCGGGGGATACGGGGCTGCCCACGCGCATCGAATGGAATTTACCGCAGGGCGTTACGGCCGGCGAACTGCAGTGGCCCTTGCCGGAGCGCGCCGACTATCTGGGCCTCACCAACTATGGCTACAAGGGCCCGGCTCTGCTGATCGCCGACCTGCAGATTCCCGCTAACTTTGCCGCCGATCAACTGACCGTAGCCGCGCAGGTCGACTGGCTGGTGTGCGAGGAAGTTTGCATTCCCGGCCGCGCCAGCCTGGATATAGCTTTGCCGTTGGCAGCCGTGGCCGAACTGTCGCCTGCAGCTGCCCGCTTTGCCGAGACCCGTCAGAGCCATGCTGGTCCGCTGCAATATGCCTCGGCCAATTTTCAGTTTGGCGCCGAGGCGGTCATTCAACTGCACGGCGTGGAAAACGCCGTGCTGCAAGCGCGCGGAACCAGCTTTTTCCCCCTGCAACCGGGCTATGCCGATAACGCTGCCACGCCGCGCGTCATTCGAGCCGCCGATGGGCTGCTAATTCAGACCGGGCTCAGGGAAGGCAGCCTGATCGTACCGGACGCGCTGGAAGGTCTGCTGGTGTTCGAAACTGAGGCCGGTCCGCGTGCTGTGCAGTTCACCGCCCAGCCGGACCCGAGTCTGATTCCGGGCACGGGCTCTGCCCCCGCGCTCGATACCAGCCTGCTGCTCATTCTGGTCTTTGCCCTGCTCGGCGGGCTGATCCTTAACCTGATGCCCTGCGTATTCCCCATTTTGTCGCTCAAGGCGCTCAAGATTGTCGAGTCGGGGCACTACTCCAACGCCGAACGCCGCTGGCACGGCCTTGCCTATGGTGCCGGCGTGCTGGCCTGCTTTCTTTTGGTGGCGGGTGTTTTGCTGGGACTGCGCTCAGCGGGTCAGGGCATTGGCTGGGGCTTTCAGTTGCAGTCACCGGTCTTCGTTGCCCTGCTGGCCTACCTGCTCTTTATCCTTGGGCTATCGCTCTCCGGCTTTGTCGAGCTGGGCACTTCGCTCATGCGGGTCGGCAATCTGGCCTACGACGCCAGCAAGGTCAGCGGTTCCTTTTTTACCGGCGCCTTGGCTGTCATTGTGGCCACGCCCTGTACCGCGCCCTTTATGGGCACGGCCATGGGCGTGGCTGTGACCCTGCCGGCGGGCCTGGCGCTATTGGTGTTTGCCTTCCTTGGCCTGGGCTTGGCGCTGCCTATTCTGCTGATCAGCTTTATACCCTGGCTGGCGGGTTGGTTGCCGCGCCCCGGCGCCTGGATGGAGACCTTTAAGGAATTTCTCGCCTTCCCCCTCTACCTGACGGTGATCTGGCTGCTCTGGGTACTGACCCGCCAAACCGATGCCAGCACCCTGGCGCTGGTCTTGATCGGCATGGTGCTGATCGGCTTTGCGCTCTGGGTGTGGAAGCAGGCAGCGCGCGCTAAAACTCCGGCCTGGGGCCGCGGTCTGGCCATTCTGGCCGCACTACTTGCCGTACTGATGCTACCGCTGCAGGTCATGGGCAGTAAGGATGGCCCGCTTCTGGCGTCCCAGGCCTGGTCGAATGCTGCTCTCAGCGCGGCGCAGGCGAGTGGCCGGCCGGTGTTCGTCAATTTCACCGCCGACTGGTGCATTACCTGCAAGGTCAACGAGCGTCTGGTGCTGGAAACGGAGAATACCGCACAGCTATTTACCGAGCGGGAGGTGGTCTACCTGAAGGGCGACTGGACCAATGCCGACGAGAATATTACCCGCGTACTGGGGCAGTTCGGTCGCAACGGCGTGCCGCTCTATCTGGTCTATTTGCCAGGCCAGGCTGAGCCGCAGATTCTGCCCCAAATCCTGACCTTCGGTACGCTCAGCGATGCGTTGGGCAGCTAGCCGGCTATAATGGCGCCAGCCCCGATTTCAGGCTCAGCGCATGACCCAGATCGACAAATTCAGCTTTCCCCTGACTCGTCTGCGACGCAATCGCCGCACGCCCTGGTCGCGCCGAATGGTGGCGGAAAGTCAGTTGGCTGCCAGCGATCTCATTTGGCCGCTCTTTATTCATGACGCCAAGTCCGACCGCAGCGTGGACTCGATGCCCGGTGTGTCGCGGCTGTCGCCCGATTCGCTGCTGCGCGCTGCAGAGCGGGCTTTGCAGCTCGGCATACCTGCCGTAGCGCTGTTCCCCAGTATCGAGGCGAAATTAAAAGACGAGCAAGGCAGCGAAGCCTTCAACCCGCAAAATCTGGTGTGCCGGTCGGTAGCCGCTATCAAACAGCGCTTCCCTGATCTGGGCGTTATTTGCGATGTCGCGCTCGACCCCTACACCAGCCACGGTCAGGACGGGCTGCTGGTAGATGGCTATGTCATTAACGACACCACCGTCGAGGTGCTGGCGCAGCAAGCGCTGGTGCAGGCGGCCGCGGGCTGCGATGTCATCGCCCCCTCCGACATGATGGACGGACGCGTGGCTGCCATTCGTAAGGCGCTCGATGCCAAGGGCTTCGCCGATACCCAGATCATGTCTTACGCAGCCAAGTACAACTCGGCCTTTTACGGGCCCTTCCGCGATGCCGTGGGTTCGGCCAGCAACCCCAACGCACGTTCCGGCGGCAAGGGCACCTACCAGATGGATCCGGCCAATGCCGACGAAGCCCTGCGCGAGGTGGCTCTTGATATCGCCGAGGGCGCCGATTCCGTTATCGTTAAACCCGGCATGCCCTACCTGGACATTGTGTGCCGCGTGAAGCAGGAGTTCAGGGTGCCCACCTTTGTCTATCAGGTGTCGGGTGAGTATGCCATGCTGCATGCCGCCGCCGAGCGCGGCTGGCTCGACCTCGAGCGCGTCATGCTGGAAAGTCTGCTGGCCTTCAAGCGTGCCGGTGCCGATGGTATCTGGACCTACTACGCGCCCTTCGCCGCCGAACAGCTGAAATAATACTGTCATGCACCCGCGGCAGAATGCGCCGCATGCAGGCTCCACCGATCGATATGGGCAAAACTTCCATCCTCTTCCTGTGCACGGGAAATTCTTGCCGCAGCCAGATGGCGGAAGGCTGGATGCATTATTTCTGGCAGGAAGAGTTCGAGGTGTTTTCGGCGGGCATCGAGGCCCATGGCATCAACCCCCATGCCGTGCGGGTGATGCAAGAGGTCGGCGTAGACATTGCCCGCCAGGGTTCCAAAACCATCGAGCAATTGCCGGTTCGGGAATTCGACTACGTAATCTCGGTATGCGATCACGCCAGCAAGAGCTGTCCCAGCTTGGCGGGTCGGCTGGGGCGCATCCACGTCGCCTTCGACGATCCTCCGCGTCTGGCGCGCGACGCGCAAAATGAACAGTCTATGCTGGAACCCTACCGCCGCCTGCGCGACGAGATTCGCCACTTTATCAGTGAGCTCGACAATTACCTGAATCTGCCCTGAGCGGCTTTCTCTCGAATCCTTGATCTGGCTCAGGTTGCCTGAATCGCGGTCTGCGCATAATCGCCTCCAGAGCTAAACAAGTGGGGGGATTTCCATGTTGGATGAAACCAATGTCGGCCTGATTGATAGGGCGCTGCGTGTGCTCGCTGGGTTGGCCGTGCTGGTTCTCGCGCATGTGCTGGCCGTCAGCATTTTCGTGCAGGCACTGATGATCGTGCTCGGCTCGATTGTGATAGTGACGGGCTTCGTTGGCTATTGCCTGATCTACCAGATGCTAGGTATTCGCACGAGCAGAAACTAGTTGCGGCGCAATCCGAGGCGGGTCATTTCGCCCCAGCCTTCCTGTTTGCGCACAAATTGCCACCAACCCTGTACCCGCCAGATGTTATGCGGCTGGTGAATAAACTCAATGCCGTCGATACCAGGCATCAGCATATCGAGAATTACCAGATCAACTGGATTGGCCAACAATTCCAGCATGGCAACTTCGCCGTCCCCGGAATGACTGACCTCGTGCCCGGCACGCTTAAGCTTGAAGTTGAGCAGGTCGATGTCCAGCGGATCGTCGTCGGCGATAAATATATGGGCCATGGATGAACTTTAACCGATGGCCATGGGGCTGAACAGCTTGCAGCCCCGGTGCTCCGCAGAGAAAAGCGCGGGCTTAGACGTTAAATCGGAAATGGATCACATCGCCGTCCTGCACGATGTACTCCTTGCCTTCCAGCCGCCATTTGCCAGCTTCCTTGGAGCCTGCTTCACCGCGATATTTGATGAAGTCGTCGAAGGCGGTCACCTCAGCGCGAATAAACCCCTTCTCAAAATCGGTGTGAATTTTGCCAGCGGCCTGCGGCGCGGTAGCACCCTGCGGGATAGTCCAGGCACGCACTTCTTTCACCCCGGCGGTGAAGTAGGTGTGCAGCGCGAGCAGATCGTAGCCGGCGCGGATCACCCGATTGAGACCCGGCTCTTCCATACCCAGGTCCTTGAGAAAATCCAGCTTGTCGGCATCGTCCAGTTCGGCAATCTCGGCTTCCAGCTTGTTGCAAATGGCAACCACGCTGGCGCCCTCAGCGGCGGCGATCTGCTCGACTTCGGTCAGCAGGGGATTGTCGATGAAGCCGTGCTCATCGACGTTGGCAATGTAGAGCGTGGGTTTGCTTGTGAGCAAATTGAGCGACTTGATCGCCTGCTTCTGCTCGGCGGTCAGTGCCAGACTGCGTACCGGCTTGCCTTCATTCAGATGCGGCAGCACCAGATCCAGCACCTTGACCAGCGCGGCGGCTTCCTTGTCTTGGCCCTTGGCTGCGCGCTCGGCGCGCTGGCGTGCTTTCTCGACGGCTTCGAGATCTGCCAGTGCCAGCTCGGTGTTGATCACTTCGATATCAGCGCGGGGTGAAATGCGCCCCTCGACGTGGATCACGTTGTCGTCTACAAAGCAGCGCACGACCTGGGCGATGGCATCGGTTTCGCGGATATTGGCGAGAAACTGGTTGCCCAGGCCTTCTCCCTTCGAGGCACCGGCGACCAGTCCGGCAATATCGACGAACTCCATGGTGGTGGGCACGATTTTTTGTGGTTTGACGATCTCGGCCAGTGCGTCCATGCGCGGGTCGGGCACAGCAACGATCCCGGTGTTAGGCTCGATGGTGCAGAACGGAAAATTCTCTGCATCGATGCCAGCCTTGGTGAGCGCATTAAAAAGAGTAGATTTGCCCACATTGGGCAGACCGACGATACCGCAATTGAAACCCATAAATAGCTACTTTCCTGGCTGTTCAGCCGTATGAAGTTGGTGCATGGCCTTTTCCCAATTTCCGGCCAGAGCATGTACCAGCACATCCTCGGCCCGATCCATGGCTTGTTCCATGGCCTGGCCTTCGGCGGCCGACGGGCGCGACAGCACGTGTCCGGTCACCTTGCTGGCATGACCGGGGTGGCCGATGCCAATGCGTAACCGGTAAAAGTTTTTCTGATTGCCCAACGCCGCGATGATGTCGCGTATGCCATTGTGGCCGCCAGCGCCGCCATCGAACTTGAAGCGCGCCGCACCCACTGGAAGATCCAGCTCATCGTAGGCCACCAGGATGTTTTCGGGTGCCACGCGATAAAAGTGCGCCCAGGCGCCCACGGCCTGCCCGCTCAGATTCATAAAGGTGGTTGGGATCAGCAGTTCAACCCGCTGCCCGTGCCAATCGAGCGTACCGGTACGGGCATGGAACCGCGGTTGTTCCCGCAGTTCCAATCCGGCCCGTTTGGCAAGGTGCTGAACGAAGATCTCGCCGGCATTGTGACGGGTGCCCTGGTATTGGGCACCCGGGTTACCAAGCCCAACCAGAAGCTGGATGGGATGATTCACAAAACCAGCTAGTCTTTGGCTTCTTCGCTGCCAGCAGCGCCCTCAGCTGCTTCGGGGGCAGCAGCGGCTTCGGCTTCAACGGCTGCGCGCGGCAGGTGGATAGAGGCTACCGGCTGATCGTGCTCGGCACCATGGGCCAGCTCGATACTCACCACGCCCTCGGGAAGCTTCAGATCGCTCAAGTGGATGGTGTCATCCAGCTTCAGATCGATACAGTCCACTTCGATGTATTCAGGCAGATCCTTCGGCAGACACTGGATTTCCAGGTCGGTGAAGTTGTGGGTAATGATACCGCCCTGCAGCTTGACGCCGGGGCACTTGTCTTCGTTGATGAAGTGCAGCGGAACGCGGGTGGTCAGCTTCTGGTCGGCGCGCACGCGCAGGAAGTCGACGTGCATGATCACCGGCTTAAAGGGGTGGCGTTGGACGTCTTTCAGAATCACGTCCTGATCGGTGCCGTCTACCGTCAGCTTGATGATGTGCGAGTAAAAGGACTCGTTTTCCAGTGCATGCTTGATGGCGCGGCCTTCCAGAGTGATGGGCTGGGCCGGTTCCTTGCCGCCATAAACGATGGCGGGCACTTCATCACCCAGGCGACGCAGGCGGCGGCTCGCACCTTTCCCCATATCGCCTCGGGCTTTGGCAGTCAGAGTATAGTCAGTCATGGCTGAACTCCTGTTATCCCCAGTGGACCTGCGACCGGTACAGAGGGGGTGGTTGGTAAATGACTCGGTTGAGTCGGGTCTATCAATCAGTACGGAAACATCGCACTGATGGATTCTTCATTGCTCACCCGGCGCATGGCTTCGGCGAGCATCTGGGCCAGGTTGAGCTGCTGGATGCGCTTGCAGCTGCTGGCGTTTTCAGCGAGTGGGATGGAGTTGGTGACGACCAGCTTGTCCAGCTCTGAATTGTTCAGGTTGTCGATGGCCTTGCCCGACAGCACGGGGTGGGTACAGTAAGCCACCACACGGCCGGCGCCGGCTTTCTTCAGGGCGCCCGCTGCCGTACAAAGCGTACCTGCGGTATCGATAATGTCGTCCACCAGCAGACAGGTGCGTCCTTCCACTTCCCCGATAATGTTCATTACCTCAGCCACATTGGGCTGGGGGCGCCGCTTGTCGATGATGGCCAGGTCGCAGCCCAACTGCTTGGCAAAGGCTCGCGCACGCACCACGCCACCGATATCGGGTGATACCACCAGCGGGTTGTCGTACTTCTGGTGCAAGATGTGCTCAATCAGGATTGGCGTGCCATAAATATTGTCCACCGGCACGTCAAAGAAACCCTGAATCTGCTCGGCGTGCAGGTCCAGTGTCAGCACGCGGTCAATGCCCACGGTGACGATCATGTCCGCCACCACCTTGGCCGTAATCGGTACGCGGGCAGAGCGCACGCGGCGATCCTGACGCGCATAGCCGAAGTAGGGGATCACAGCGGTTACGCGGGCAGCCGAGGCGCGGCGAACGGCATCGGCCATTACCAGCAGTTCCATCAGGTTGCTGTCGGTCGGCGCGCAGGTTGACTGCACGATAAAGACATCGCGGCCACGCACGTTTTCCTGGAGTTCGATGGCCACTTCGCCATCGGAGAACTTGCCCACCTTGGCCCTGCCCATGGACACGCCCAGGTATTTGCAGGTTTCTGCAACCAAATCCGGGTTTGAGTTCCCGGTAAATACCATCAGGTCTGCCACAAGCGGCTCCATCGGTGATGAAAATGGCTGGGGTGGAAGGATTTGAACCTCCGAATGGCGGGATCAAAACCCGCTGCCTTACCGCTTGGCGACACCCCAGTTATTCAGCTGTCAGTTCGGCCAGCCGCTGATGTACGGGTGAATGATTCAATCCGCGCGCCAAAAAGGCGCTCCACTTGGCTGGCACTTCGGCCAGGACTTTCCTGGCGTCGGCTTCGTTCTCAAAGGAGGCAAAAAGGCAAGAGCCGGTTCCCGTCAATCGGGCGGAATCCTCACGCTGCCCCAGCCAGTCACGCGCCGCTGCAATTTCCGGGTAGAGTCGTTCTACCACGGCCTGGCAATCGTTGCGCTGGTCCTCCTCAAGAAGGGGCGGTATTTTGATTGGAGCGCTGTCCCTTGTCAATTCGGGATGGGCGAATATTTCCCCAGTGTTTACGACGATTTGCGGGCAAATCACCAGGTACCAACAGGGCGGGATTTCCACCGGCCGGAGTTGCTCGCCAACCCCTTCGCCCAGTGCGGAGCGGCCGCGCACGAAGACCGGCACATCCGCACCCAGTTGTAACCCCAGATCGGCCAGCTGGTCCACGGATAGGCCGAGCTGCCATAGAGAGTTCAGTGCCAGCAGGGTGGTTGCCGCATCCGATGATCCGCCGCCCAATCCACCGCCCAGCGGTAGCCGTTTGCTGAGCCTTATGGCGACGCCGCGGGTACAGCCGGTGCTGGATTGAAGCAGACGGGCGGCGCGTACCACCAGGTTGTCGTCGGCCGACACATCATTGAGGTTTTGCTCCAGTGTGATCTCGCCCGGCTGCAGGCGAAACTGTAGTTCGTCGCCGTAGTCGAGCAATTGAAAAAGGGTCTGCAGCAGGTGATAGCCATCTGCGCGCCGGCCCGTGATGTGCAGAAAAAGGTTAAGCTTGGCGGGTGCTGGCAGCGCCAGCTCGGTCACAGCGACCATTGGGAAATAAAGATCTGCAGCGCGAAATCCGTGTTGGCCAGCGTCAATTTTTCTGGCAGGCGGTAAGGGCTTTGCTCGATGGCACCCTCGTATCCCACGCGCCATTCAGGGCCGAGCTGGGTACGCTGACCCAGCAGCAGATCGGGCAGCTCGGCTACCGGAATCCACACGCGGGTGAGCTTGTAGAGCAGCAGCGAGGTATCGGCTCCCGTATAGGTTTCGCCCTGACTACGGATAGTGACGGCCTTGTTTTGCTGAATCACTTCGGCGCCGCCAACGCCCAGCGGACCGATCAGCCGCAGCCGATAGTTGTCGCCGTCCTGGGTCCAGTAGAACTGGCCGCTTTAGCGGCCGGGGGGGGCGCGGACGCGGGATTTTGCGCGGCCCAGGCCGCGGTGCTGGTGGGGGAGAAT
>JAYQPQ010000006.1:35972-44033 GCA_038145405.1 Porticoccaceae bacterium
ATCCTGATCGGGCAGAATGAAATTGCCGGACGGCACCTTGGGTGCAGTCGCACAGGCGGTGAGCAGGAGCGCCAAACCGCCAAACCAGAGCATGCGTTGCATCAGCTTTCGATATCTCCGAATTCGAGTTGTTCGGCGGCATCTCTGAGCATCTGGCTATTGGGCAGGTTGCCGAGCCCTTCCTCAATCAATTCGTAGGCCTCCTGGGGTCGGCCCAGCTTGATCAGAGTGGCTGCCATGTGCACCAAAATCTCGTCGTTGTAAAAACGGTTGAGGGCTTCCTGTAGATAGATCAAGGCCTGCTCATATTCCTCGAGGTTGTAGAGCACCCACCCCATGCTGTCGATGATGGCGGCATTCTCCGGGTCGAGAATCAGGGCTTGGCGAATCAGACCATAGGCTTCTTCGTGCTGATCCGAGCCGTCGGTGAGGTGGTAGCCGAGGGCGTTGAGAAATTGCGCATTTTCCGGATCTAATTGCACCAGCACGCGCAAGTCGGCTTCGGCATCTGCCTGGCGCCCTAGCTGGTCGCTGGCCATGGAGCGCAAGTAGAGCAGGTCGAGCTGATTGGGCATCAGCTGCAGGGCTGAACTGGTCAGCTCGTGCAGCGCGCCGGCGGCGCCGATGTCATTCAGCAACGAGGCCTGCAGCACATAGAGTTCTTGCGCCGTCTGCGGGTGGCGACTGCGTTGCGCCGCGAAAAATTCATTGAAGCGATTCAGGCCGTTGCTGTTCAGCAAAATCTGGCCAGCACGCTGGTTGGCCGAGCCAAACCAGCCGCTGGGACGAACTTCGCTATAGAGTTCGAGCGCGCGATCCGGCTGGTTGCGAATTTCCTCGGCCTGGGCCAGGCGGAAGGTCGAGATGTCGGCATAGGCCGGCTGCCGGCCCAGCCGCTGGAAGATCGCCTCAGCCGCTTCGACATCCGGAATGTTCAGGTAGGCCTGGCCCAGCAGCAGCTCCAGTTCCTGGGTGTTGGATTTCTGCGCAATGACGTTGCGCAGGATGGGCAGAGCACGATCCAGCGGCAGTTGGGTCACCATGCGCGCCACGCGCGTCTGCGAGTCATCGCCGGTCCAGTAAGCCAGCAGCCAGGAACTGATCATCAGTTCCAGATCGTCATCCCGCTCCAGGCGTCCCAGCAGCGAGGCATAGGCCTCGGCGGCAATAATGTCCTGCGGTCGCTCCAGATAAGCCTGGCGGGCCAGCAACACGGCGTTTTCCAGATCGCCCAGGGCATCGCGCAGCAGGGTGCGCGCGATCCAGGTTTCGAAGCTGGGCTGCTCAATACTGGCCAGCTGATCCTCGAGCCAGATCATGCGCTCGGGGTCCCCCAGGCTCAGGGTTTCGATGGTGACGATGCGCAGGGTAAGGCCCTCGTCATCCAGCGGATAGCCCAGTTCCCAGGCCGCTTCGGTCTCGCCCACACGAGCAAACAGCTGGGCGGCGAGACGGTCGGGCAGGATGCCCGGCTGTACTTCGCGCCAGATCTGCGCCAGCTCCAGAGCGTATTCGTCTTCGCCAAAGGCGGCCGCCAGCTCAAAGCCGCGCTGAATGACGCCCATGTCGCGCGTCTCATCGGCAGCCTGCACGTAAAGTTGGGCGGCGCGACGGCCGTCCTGACGGTAGGCCGATAACTCAGCCTCCAGCAGCATTTCCAGTTGTTCCGCCGTGAGCGGCCTCTCCGGAATGGAGGCGACTGCTTCACTGTTTGTGAGGATTTGCATCTCCGCAGACGGCGCAGGCGCCTCTGGCGTTGTGCTGCAGCCAGCAAGGGTCAAGGCAGACAAAAGCAGGGCCAGCGGCAGATATTCGAAGCGAGGGAGAAACGTCATGATGGCTGAGCGTGTAAAATAGGCCTCTATTAGAACGCCGCCCGCAGCTTAAATTCAATGCTTGGGCCCCAAAGAGACCAACCCAGACCCCGTGCTCACGCTCTTAGGCATCAATCACAGTACCGCGCCCGTGGAAATCCGCGAACGCGTGAACTTTCAGCCCGAGCAGGTTGAGGTTGCGCTGCGAGCTGTGCGTGGCCTGGGCAGTTGCGAGGGTGCAGCGCTGCTGTCGACCTGCAACCGCACCGAAATTTATCTGGATGGTTCCATCGACAGCGAACACCTGGTGCAGTGGTTAGCCGACTGGCATCACTACGACCCCGAGGTCATTCGCCAGTGCCACTACTTTTATCAGGGCGATCAGGCCGCAGCCCACATCATGCGCGTAGCGGCCGGACTGGATTCCATGGTGCTGGGCGAGCCGCAGATATTTGGACAGCTCAAATCGGCCTATGCCGATGCCGAGCGCTTCGGCACGGTGAACTCCACCTTGCACCAGGTTTTTCAGCATGCCTTTGCCACCGCCAAACACATACGCACGGAAACCGCCATCGGTGAAAACCCAGTATCTGTGGCCTATGCCGCCGTCTTGCTCAGCCGCCAGATATTCGCCAGTCTGGCGGACAAGACCGCGCTGCTGGTCGGTGCCGGCGATACCATCGCCCTGGTGGGCCGCCATCTGAAAGAACAGGGCATCGGCCGCATGATTATTGCCAACCGCACCATCGATCGCGGTCGCGACCTGGCCCAAAAACTCGGCGCAGAGCCCATCCTGCTGGCCGACATCCCCGAGCGGCTCGAAGACGCCGATATCACCGTGACCTCCACCGCCAGCCAGCTGCCGCTGCTGGGCAAGGGCATGGTTGAATCCGCACTCAAACGGCGTCGCCATCGCATGATGTTCATGATCGATCTGGCCGTGCCGCGCGATATCGAGCCAGAGGTCAGCGAGCTCGACGACGTCTATCTGTTCAGCGTCGACGACCTGCACGACGTGATTGAAGAAAACCGTCGCAGCCGCGAAGTAGCAGCGGGCGAAGCGGAAGATCTGGTGCGTTCCAGTGTGCAGCGGCTCAATCAGGAACTGGCCCTGCGCAGCAATTCGGACATTATCAAGCGCTACCGCAGCGCCGCCGAGAAGACCATGGCGGCGGAACTGGAAAAGGCCAGAAGCCAGCTGGCGTCGGGGCAGCCTGCCGAGCAGGTGCTGGAGCGTTTAGCGAATAATTTGACGCGCAAGCTGATTCACCACCCCACCAGTGAGCTGGGGCGCATAGTCGGTAGTGGCGACGCCAACCTCACCGACCTGGCCCAGCGCCTGCTGGGCATTCACGACAACGATTCGCGTTCCTGACCGGAAAACCCCCCACCCCATGAAAGATTCCATTCGCCACAAGCTGGACATCGTCGCCGACCGCTTCGAGGAGGTCAGTGCGCTGCTGGGCGAAGCCAGCGTGATCGCAAATCAGAAGCAGTTCCGCGAGCTGTCCATGGAGTTCGCCGAGATCGAGCCAGTGGTGAAGTGCTTCAAGCTGTATCGCCAGCGCCAGGCCGACCTGGCCTCGGCGCGCGAAATGCTCAGCGATGCCGACGCCGAATTGCGCCACATGGCCGAAGAGGAGGTGGAGACAGCCACCGCTCAGGTTGTAGCCCTCGAAGCTGAACTGCAGACCCTGATGCTGCCGCGCGATCCCAAAGATAACGCCAATGTCTTTCTGGAAATTCGCGCTGGCACCGGCGGTGACGAGGCTGCCATCTTCGCCGGCGATCTGTTCCGCATGTATTCCCGCTATGCCGAAGACCAGGGCTGGCGCGTCGAAGTTATTTCGGCACGCGAGGGCGAACACGGCGGCTACAAGGAGATCATCTCCCAGGTCAGCGGCAATCAGGTCTATGCGCGGTTGAAATTCGAATCCGGTGCCCACCGCGTGCAGCGCGTGCCGGAAACCGAGTCGCAGGGCCGCATTCACACCTCGGCTTGCACCGTGGCTATCCTGCCCGAGCCGGAAGCGCTGGACGATATTGAAATCAACAAAGCCGACATTCGCGTCGACACCTTTCGTGCCTCCGGCGCCGGTGGCCAGCACGTCAACAAGACCGACTCCGCCATTCGCATCACCCACATTCCCTCAGGCATTGTGGTGGAGTGTCAGGACGAGCGCTCGCAGCACAAGAATCGCTCCAAGGCCATGGCCTTGCTGCAGGCCAAGCTGGAGGACGCCCAGCAACAGAGTGCCGCCAAGGAGCAGGCCGATACGCGCCGTCTGCTGGTCGGCAGCGGCGACCGCTCGGAGCGTATTCGCACCTACAACTATCCCCAGGGCCGGGTCACCGATCACCGCATCGGGCTTACGCTCTACCATCTGGATCAGATTCTAGAAGGCAGGCTCGACGAAGTGATTCAGCCGCTGATTAATGAATACCAGGCCGAGCAATTGGCCGCACTGGCCGACGACTGATGCCCAGCGTCAAAGGCCTGCTGCAGGAGGGGACTGAGCAGATCACCCACTCGGACACTGCGCGCCTGGACACCGAAGTGCTGCTGGGCTTTGCCCTCGATCGCGACCGCGCCTGGCTTTACACCTGGGGCGAAAAAGTACCCGACCCCGAACGTGTCGCCCACTTTCGCGAACTGCTGGCGCGTCGGGTGGCGAGTGAGCCGGTAGCCTATATCGTTGGCACCCGCGAGTTCTGGGGCCTGCCCCTGGCATGCAATGCGTCCACACTCATCCCGCGACCGGAAACCGAATTGCTGGTGGAGCAGGCACTGCAACTTGCCCTGCCAAACGATGCCCAGGTGCTCGATCTCGGCACCGGAACCGGCGCCATCGCGCTGGCGCTGGCCACTGAGCGCCCCAAATGGCATATCCGCGCTACCGATAGTTCTGCAGGCGCCATCGCCCTGGCCAAATCGAATGCATCTAGGTTGGGTATTCGCCGCGTGAAATGGTTCAAAGGCGATTGGTTTCAGCCGCTGGATGCCGACCTGCGCTTCGATCTGATTCTTTCCAACCCACCCTATATCGCCGAAGGCGATGTCAATCTCACGCGCGGCGATGTGCGCTTCGAACCGCGCTCGGCTCTAGTGTCAGGCAGGGATGGTCTGGATGCCATTCGCCGTCTGGTAGCCAACGCCGGCCAATGGCTCAATCCGCGCAGCTATTTACTGCTGGAGCACGGCTACAAACAGGCCCGCGCCGTGCGCATGCTGATGCAGGCGCAGGGCTTTAATGGCATTCAGCATTTTGAAGACCTGGCGGGTCACAAAAGAGCCACGCTAGGCCGCTGGATCACCGCCTAAGCAAAAGCTAGTTGCGTCGCGGGGGCTTTGTTAAAGCGGGACTCGGACTACTCATTTACTAATTGTAAACTCGGCTTCGGCTTCCTGCGTCGCTCCACCTCCTGCATCCCTGCAGTCATCCGCCTCCTCGTCCCGCTTTGCCTCGCCCGCGCATCCTCGCTAACGCTTTTCAGTCAGCTACGAAAGTGAGCGGAGTTGCCCCCATGCGGCACATGCTTGGTGTCAGCTGCGTCACTAAGTCGAGACTATTTTCTGGGATGGGAATTAAAGACCGCGGGCAGCCTTGATCTGGTCGTAGGCCGCGCGGATTTCCTGCGAGCGCTCGGTGGCCAGTTTCACCATATCTTCCGGCATGCCCTGGCCGATCAGTTTGTCGGGGTGGATTTCGCTGATCAGTTTGCGGTAAGCCTTCTTGATCTCGGCATCGCTGGCACTGGCACTCACGCCCAGCACCTCGTAGGCCAAAGTCAGGCGATCCGCCGCGCCTTGCCCCGACGCAGCGCCAGCTTGCTCCTGATGAAAGCGGTACTGGGCCTGGATCATTTGCAGCAGGCGATCGAACACGGCCGCCGGCATGCCGAGCTGGGTGGCGACCTGGCGCAGCACATGCACTTCGCTGGCTTCCATGGCGCCATCGGCCAGCGACAGAGACACCAGATAAATCAGCAGGGCCTGCAGCAAGCGCGGTTGGCGCCCGCGAACGCGTTGAAAGTCCGCCAACTCCGCATCCAGATTAAAGGCAGCCGAACTGCCGTGTTTGAACTCGGCAATGGCTTCGCGGCGATGGTCAGCGGTGAGGCCCAGCCGCGTCATCAGGGCTTCGGTGTGAGCCACCTCGGCCTCCGATACGCGGCCGTCGGCCTTGGCCAGGTGACCCAGCAGGCGAAAGCTGGTGAGAAAAAACTGGCGTTCAATCTGCAGTCGACGGGTGCCGCTGACGCCGCCACGACTTTGGTCGGCGAAGTGGCCGAGGCCGAGGCCGATCAGCGCGCCGAGAGGGCCGAGAAGAAAAAAGCCGATCAGGGCACCGAGAATTTTGCCTGTCCACATGGGCGTTTGGGTTTCCGCTTGGTCGAGTGGGTGAATGGCGTCGCGGCAGTGAATTGCCGCCGGCAGCCAGCCTGGGTTCGGGAATTCTGGAATAATCTGCCGCTGGATACCAGCCAAGACCTGCCCGATGTCGCGCACTGCCCTGATCGAATTAAAGAATGTCAGCCTGAATCGCGGCGCTACCCGGGTGTTCAATCAGCTCAATCTGCGCGTTGAGCAGGACCAGCACAGCCTGGTGTTGGGCCCCAACGGCGCTGGCAAGTCCAGCCTGATCAAACTGATATTGCGCGACCTCTATCCGCTCGCGCTGGAGGGTTCTCACGTCAGCGTGCTGGGCGACAAAGATCGCGATGTCTGGGCGCTGCGGCAGCAGTTCGGCATTGTGTCCGACGAACTGCAGCACCGCTTCGATGGCAACGAAACCGGCCTGCAGGTGGTGGCATCCGGTTTTTATTCCAGCATCGGCACCTGGGTGCACCAGCGCTTCGATGCAAGTCAGTTGGAGCGCGCTCGGGAACTGATGGCCGATCTGGGCGTTGCCGAGATGGAAGCGTGCCACTACAACAGCCTGTCCACCGGGCAACAGCGTCGCCTGTTGCTGGCGCGTGCCCTGGTGCACGACCCAGCCTACCTGCTGCTGGATGAACCCACGGCGGGGCTCGACCCCCAGGCTACCTTTCATTACCTGGATCTGATGCGTCAGCTGATGGCGCGCGGCAAGTATCTGGTGTTGGTAACGCACCACATCCACGAGATTCCTCCCGAGATCGAGGCGGTGATTTTGCTCAAACAAGGAGCCATTTTCGGGCAGGGCGCCAAGCGCGAACTCTTAACCTCGCAGCGGCTGTCGGCGCTCTACGACTACCCGCTGCAGCTGGTAGAGCAGGGCGGCTTTTACCAGCTGTTCCCGGCGAGTTAAGCATTCCGGCCAAATTGTGCAAAACCGCGGGGTTTTGCCCTCGGCGTGAGGCGGCTGCGCGCGTCGCTGCTATAGTAACGACATGAAAATTTCCATGCGTTTCAAGGTCATGCTGGGTGTCGGGTTTGCCTGCCTGCTGGGCGTTGCCCTGACCATTGCCATGGAGCGCATCTCCTTCGAGCGCGGCTTTCTCGAGTACCTCAACCGCCAACAGCTCGATCGCATGCAGACGGTTGCCAACTTCCTTGGCCGCTATTACCAACAACAAGGTGGTTGGGGCGAACTGGCCACTGCACCCGAAGGCTGGGAACGCGCCCTGGCGTTTTTTGAACGCCGCTTTGAAGAGGGTCAGCGCCGTGCCATCCAGCAGCGCCAGCCCGCCGAACGTCCACAACCGCCGCAAAACCAGCCCATGCCGCAGCCCATTGGCCCGGTATTGATCGAGCGCCAGGCCTTTGCGCTGGCCTTGCTGGATACCAACGGCCGATTGATTGCCGGGCCCGCTGCCCTGTTGGATCGCCCATCGCTGATGCGCGTGGAAGTGACCCGGGCAGACGGCACCCAGATTGGCGAACTGATCAGCCCGCCCATGTCTCGTTTTGGCGGCGAGATGGAAGAGCAATTCACCCGCACCCAGCTGCAGCGTTCCACGCTGGTGGCACTCATTACCCTGGCTCTGGTGCTGCCGCTTTCCCTGCTGATGAGCAACCGATTTTTGCGCCAGGTTCAGCAATTGGCTCAGGGAGTGCACCACCTCACCGCCGGGCGCTATGACCAACACGTGGACTCGAGCCGCAACGACGAACTGGGTCAGCTGGCCAAGGACATCAACAAACTGTCGGCCACGCTCAATGCCAACCAGGAGAGCCAGCGACGCTGGATTGCCGATATTTCGCACGAACTGCGCACGCCCGTCGCCATTCTGTCGGGAGAGATCGATGCCCTGGTCGACGGCG
>JAYQPQ010000007.1:0-35990 GCA_038145405.1 Porticoccaceae bacterium
CCGTCAGGGCTCATGCGGCTCACCAGCAGTCTCACCAGGTCGGGTCGAATGAGCCGCCGCTTGGTGTGCTTCTTCTTCGGCCAGGGATCAGGGAAATAAATCTGGATGCGTTGCAGGGAGGCAGGCGCAAAGCACTCGCGCAGCACATCGGTGGCGTCGGCGATATAGGTACGCAGATTGGTGAGCTTGTGTTCCTCTATCTGCTGCAGCAGCGAGCCAACCCCGGGTGGATGCACCTCGATGCCGATAAAGTCCAGATCGGGCTCGGCCCCCGCCATGGTGACCAGCGAGTTGCCCATGCCATAGCCGATTTCCAGCACCAGCGGAGCGCGGCGGTTAAAAATCGCCGCGGTATCCAGATGGCCCTGGTTTAGGCTCAGTCCGTAGTTCGGCCACAGCGCTTCCAGAGCGCGCTTCTGGGACTCGGTCATGCGCCCTTGGCGAATGACATAGCTGCGCACCGCCTTCTCGCGAAATTCCGGTTTGGGCACGGCTCAGATTTTCAGGGCGAAACTAAAGATCAGCAGCCAGGCGGCCAGAAAGGCCAAGCCGCCAAAGGGTGTAATGGCTCCCAGCCAATTGAGCCCGCTCAGGCCCAGGGCAATGAGGCTGCCGGAGAACAGCAGCACGCCGACCATGAAAGTCCATCCGGCTATGCCCAACAGCCGGCTGTCTGCATACCAATGCAGCAGTATGGCCACGCCGCCCAGCGCGAGCGCGTGATAGACCATGTACTGCACGCCGGTTTGGAATACTTCCAGCAGGCGCGGCTCCAACTGGCCTTGCAGGGCATGCGCGGCAAAAGCGCCCAGGGCCACAGACAGAAAGCCGAACAGAGAAGCAGTGGCCAAAAACAGGGACTTCATACGCGGCGCTCTTCGGCCTGCTGGCGAATCTTCTTCATGGCGGCGGCCTCGATCTGCCGAATGCGTTCGGCCGACACGCCGTATTCGTCGGCCAACTCATGCAGCGTAGCTTTTTTATCGACCAGCCAGCGGCGCTCGAGAATATCGCGGCTGCGCTCGTCCAGTTGCTCCAATCCTTCGGCCAACAGGTCGGCGTTGGAAGCTTCGGTGTTCTCGGATTCCAGCAGGCGGGCGGGATCCTGGCTGTGATCTTCTAAGTAGTGAATGGGTGCTTGCAGGGCTTCGTCGTCGTCGGCGTCGATCGGGGCTTCCAGCGAGCTGTCGCGCGAATAGAGGCGCCCTTCCATTTCCATAACCTGTTCGACTTCGACGCCGAGATCCTTGGCGATGGCTTCAGCCTCTTCCGGGCTCAGCCATTTCAGGCCTTTTTTGGCGCTGCGCAGATTGAAGAACAGTTTGCGTTGCGCCTTGGTCGTGGCGATCTTGACGATGCGCCAATTGCGCAGAATGAACTCGTGAATCTCGGCTTTGATCCAGTGCACGGCGAAGGAAACCAGGCGCACTCCGCGATCCGGGTCAAAGCGCTTCACCGCCTTCATCAGGCCAACATTGCCTTCCTGGATCAGATCGCCGACAGGCAGGCCATAGCCTGCATAGCTACGCGCGATGTGCACGACAAAGCGCAGGTGGGCGAGCACCATTTGGCGCGCGGCGTCCAGATCGCCATTTTCCTGATAGGCGCGCGCCAGAGCCTGTTCTTCCTCCAGGGTGAGAATAGGAATGCTGTAGACGTTCTGGATGTAGGCATTCAGATCGCCGCCGGGTGACAGCGATTTGACGGTTTGGAGAGAGGTTCCCACCGAAGCTTTCCTGCGCAAAGATTAGCGGAGTCGAGGGGCGGTCAAGGTAACTTGATTCCGCCGCCGCCGGAGAAGCCGCGGCCACCGCCTTCCTGTCCGGGTATCACGATGGAAGATGCCGACTCGCGACGCAGGCGCTGCAATTCTTCCAGAGTTTCCTGCATGGCTTGTTGCGCCGCATCGCTAAAGGCAGCTACGGCAGCGGCCAGAGATTCTGCTTCAATTTCGAAATTGAGCGGTAGGGCACCAGCCGGCGTCATCATTTGGGCGCTACCGACGTAGAGCGAGGATCGGGCGCTGTCCGGGGAGCCATCTGCTTTTATCGGGTGCAGAACTCGGATGACGCCGACGCGGCGGTCGGTGACAGATTCCTCGCGGTAGAGCTCGTCACCATTCATCTGGGGTGCGGCTTTGTCGTTCATCGGAAACTTCCTACTTGGGGGCGGTTACATTACCAAATATTGAGTGGCGGGGCACGGAGCTGGCTGCCTAGAATCAGCAAATTCTCCGTCTCCTGGACCGCCATGGTTTCCCTCTGTTGGCTGCGAAACGATTTGCGTGCCTTTGATAACACTGCCCTGTGGCATGCCGGGCAACGTGGTTCGGTGGTGGCGCTGTACTATGCCACTCCGCAGCAGTGGCTGGCGCAGGACATGGCCGGCTGTCGGGCTGCCTTTCTGTTGCGCAGCCTGCGGTCCCTGCAAGCCGAACTGGCCGAACGGGGTATCCCGCTGCTTTATCGCGAAGTGCCCAGCTTCGCGGATATTGCCGATGATATCGCCGCCCTGGCGGCAGGCTGGGACGACTGCAAGGTGTTCTGGAACCGCGAATATGCCGTCAATGAAGCAATCCGCGATCGCCAGGTTGCCGCGGCACTTGAAGCGCGCGGCCTGGCTTGGGCGGCTTACGATGATTTCTATATCGCGCCACCCGGCAGCGTGACCCGGGGGGATGGCGAGCCCTATCAGGTATTCACCCCCTTCAGCCGGGCCTGGAAGGGCCGGATCACCGGTAAGGGTTTAGAACTGCTGCCGGCACCTGGGTGTCAAGTCGCCCCACGAGTTCCTGAGTCGGGCCGGATCCCCGTCCGTCCCAGTGGGTTCACCAATGCGGTTGATGACAGTCTGTGGCCAGCAGGTGAGGGCGCAGCTGAGCGTTGCCTGCAACACTTTGTCGAGGCGGGGCTCGATACCTACGCCGAGCACAGGGACATTCCGTCCCGATCGGGCACCTCCAGGTTGTCGCCGCATCTCGCCGCCGGCACCATCTCGGCTCGACGCTGTCTGGTCGCTGCCATGGACGTGAATCGCGGCGAGCTCAGCGCAGGCAGCCGAGGCGTGCAAACCTGGATCAACGAACTGGCCTGGCGCGAATTTTACGGTCACATCCTGGCGGCCAATCCGCGCCTTTCGAAGCACCGTGCTTTTCGCACAGAGTATGACGGCCTGCCCTGGCGCTCGAATGCAGAGCAGTTTTTAGCCTGGTGCCAGGGCCGCACGGGCGTTCCGCTGGTGGAGGCCGGTATGCGCCAGCTCGCCGCGACGGGCTGGATGCACAATAGAGTGCGCATGGTCACGGCCATGTTCCTTAGCAAGAACCTGTTGCTGGATTGGCGCTTAGGGGAGCGCCACTTTATGCGGCACCTGATCGATGGAGATCTGGCGCAAAACAACGGCGGATGGCAATGGTGTGCCTCGACCGGTACCGACGCCGCACCCTATTTCCGTATCTTCAATCCCTTTACCCAGGCACAGCGCTTTGATCCCGCCGGCGACTACATTCGCACCTGGGTACCCGAGTTGGGTGGGGTGCCAGCAGCGGTGCTGCACGATCCCGGGAAGCTGGCGCGCTGGCCTAGTCTGAACTATGCCCCGCTCATCGTGGATTTGGCCACTTCGCGGCAGCGCGCCATGGCAGTCTTCAAGCAGGCGGGCCGCCCGGCTTAGATATTAGTTTTCATCATATTCAAAATGAATAAATCCCATTTGGAGAATATCTATGCGCTCGGTAAGATGCATCTCACAACGGTTGGGAAGGTGAAGAAACAAACCCGGACGTTGGAAGATGCAGGCTTGTGCTGTAACTGGGGAGTTCAGGGCAGGCAGTCGCGAAGAGTGACAGAACCGATTCTACTTTTCTACCCCCCCCCTCTAAGTAGAAATTTTTAGCCCGCCTCGCGCGGGCTTTTTTTTGCCTCGACTTCGCGCCTGCTATCACCAGCTTGGCGGGTCGAGTATCCTTGCTCCCCCGCGCAGAGCTGGCAGGTTGGAATGAGTGCAAAGGTTGGGTTTGTGAGCCTGGGATGTCCCAAGGCGATGGTGGATTCCGAGCGCATTCTTACCGAATTGCGCCAGCAGGGGTATCAGGTGGCCGGCGGCTACGACGAGGCCCAGGTGGTTGTGGTCAACACCTGCGGTTTTATCGACAGTGCCAAGCGGGAGTCGCTCGAAGCCATTCAGGAGGCGATGGACGCAAACGGTCGGGTGATTGTCACTGGCTGCCTGGGCAAGGACGAAGTACTGATTCGCGAGGCCTTCCCCAATGTCCTTTCGGTCAGCGGTGCCCACCAGTACGCCAGTGTCGTCAGCGCGGTCCAACAATATGCGCCTCTGGCGCGCAGCCACGATCCCAAGATTGATCTCGTGCCGCCTCAGGGTGTGCGCCTGACGCCACCGCACTATGCCTACCTCAAAATTTCCGAAGGCTGCAATCACCGCTGCAGCTTTTGCATTATTCCCTCGCTGCGTGGCGATCTGGTCAGTCGACCCATTGGCGAGGTGATGGGCGAAGCCGAGCGGCTGGTGAAATCCGGGGTCAAAGAGCTGATGGTGATCTCCCAGGACACCAGTGCCTATGGTCTGGATCTCAAATTCCGCACCGGTTTCTGGGATGGCCGTCCACTCAAGACGCGCTTCTTCGATCTGTGCCAGGCCCTGGGCGAATTGGGCATCTGGGTGCGCCTGCATTACGTCTATCCCTACCCTCACGTCGACGAGGTGATCCCCTTGATGGCCGAGGGGAAAATTACGCCCTATCTGGATATTCCCTTTCAGCATGCTAGTCCGCGCATCCTTAAAGCCATGCGCCGTCCGGCCAATCAGGAGAAGGTGCTGGATCGCATCCGCCAGTGGCGTGAGCAGTGCCCCAATCTCACCATTCGCAGCACCTTTATCGTAGGTTTTCCCGGCGAGACCGAGGAGGATTTCAGCTATCTGCTGGACTGGCTGGAAGAAGCCCAGCTGGACCGAGTGGGTTGCTTTAAGTACGAAGCCGTGGAGGGAGCCCAGGCCAACGAACTGGACGATCCCGTCGACGAGGAATTAAAGGATTTGCGCGAGCAGCTCTTTATGGATGCGCAGGCGCGCATCAGCGCCGAGCGCATGCAGGCCCGCGTTGGCCGGGTCGAACAGGTGCTGGTCGACGAGGTCGATGCGGAGGACGGCATTCAGGCCCGCAGCACGGCTGATGCACCGGAAATTGATGGTCAGGTGCGCATCGCTTACCGCGAGGGCATTCAGGCGGGCGATTTCGTAAAGGTGCGCTATGTAGCGGCGACCGACTATGACCTCGAGGCAGAGCTGCTAGACTGAGTCGGCTGGGGCAGAAAACAAAAAGGCCCGCTAAGCGGGCCTTTGTTGGATTTTAGTGATGGTTGGCGTAGTCGACTTCGGATTTGGCGATTGCGGCGAGCAGGCCAAAAACCGTCAGTACAGCGATATCAATCAACATGTCCGGCTCCTGTATTGTGTTGCGATGCCAGGCATATTAGGCTTGAGCCTGATAGTCTTCCAATGTTATTGTGGCATGCACAATATGAATTGAGATCATATGGACATCCATCGACTCGCGCGCATCGATCTGAACCTGCTGGTTGCCCTGCAAGCCCTGTTGGAAGAGCAGAATGTCAGCCGCGCCGCTGAGCGGCTCTACATAACCCAGTCCGCCATGAGCAAGACCTTGTCGCGGCTGCGGGAAATGTTCGACGACCCGCTTTTCACGCGTTCTTCCCACGGTATGGTGCCGACGCCTCTGGCTATTGAGCTGCATGCCCAGTTAGAAGAACTGTTGCAGCGCATGGACTCGCTGATTGGCGCGCGCGACGTTTCTCCAGCCAGCTTCAAGGGCCGCTTTCGCATCTGTGCAGTGGACCACTTCGCCCTGCCGGTGATTCCCAATCTCATGGGCATCATCTTCCGGGAGGCGCCAGAGCTGACCGTGCGGCTATCGCAGGATATCGACAGCCAGTTCCGCGATATGGCCGAGGGCCGGGTGGATCTGGCCATCGGCAGCCGTCGCACCGAGTACGACGAAGATATTGTCGCGGAGACCCTCTGTGTGACGCGCCCGGTCTTCCTCCTGCGCAGCGGGCATCCACTCAAATCGCTCGATCAGCCCACCTGGCGGGATATCGTGCAATACCCGCAGATCACCTTGAAGGTACTCTCGTCCGAGGGGGCGCGCTCGAGCTCCATGCGCGCACGGGTGGGCCGCTATCTCAGCTTGAGCCCCATCGCCCTCGAAACACCCGATTACCTGACAGCGCTGGAAACCCTCGCTTATTCTGATGCCTTTATGCTGGCGCCTCGACTTAGCCTCGATTTCGTCAAGGCCACCGGCGCTATTTCATCTCTGGAGCTACCCGATTGGGAAAAGCGCGAATCGGTCGAGGTGGTGATGAATTACCACAAGCGCACACGCAACTCGCCGGTACACATTTGGATGCGCAAACAGATTAAGGAAATCTACAGCTATCAGCAGGAACGCTTTGACTCGCGTGAACAGGAACGTTCCCAGCAGCAGAGCCAGTAAAGCCGTGCGCCTCGATAAATATCTCGCCAATAACTCGACGCTGTCGCGCAAAGAGGTGCGAATCGCTGTCAAGACCGGCCGCGTGCTGGTTGACGGCGAACCCGCCAGCAGTTTTTCGCAACATATTGAGGATGCCAGTGAAGTCTTGCTGGATGGTGCCCCCGTCGAAATTCAAGGCCCCGGCTATTTCATGATGAACAAGGCGGCAGGCTGGATCTGCTCGCACTCGAGCGATCTCTATCCGAGCGTTTACGCTTGCTTTGACCGGCCAGCGGAGTCCCTGCATGTCGCGGGGCGCCTGGATGTCGATACGACAGGCCTGATTCTGGTTACCGGGGATGGTCAGTGGTCACACCGCATCACTTCGCCGGCACGACACTGTGAAAAGATCTATCGTGTCGGCCTGGCTGAATTCATCACGCCGCGCATGACCGAGCGCCTCGAGAAAGGCGTGTTTCTTAGCCCGGAAAAGGTGCGCACGCGTCCGGCCCGTGTCGAGGTGATTCGTCCCGATGAAATCCGCCTGACCATCACAGAGGGTCGCTATCACCAGGTCAAACGCATGCTGGAAGCGGTCGAGAACAAGGTCGAGTGGCTGCACCGCGAACAGGTCGGCGAGCTCAAGCTCGATCCCGATCTGGCGCCAGGTGAATGGCGAGCCCTGCAGAATAATGAAATCGCCCTCTTCTGAAGACAGCCAGGTCGATGCCCTGGCCAGCCAATTGGCGGTTCTCCAGGGCCGTCTCCTGTGGCTGGCCGAAGAGCAGCCCGTCAGTGCATTGTTGACCCGGCAGCTACACTCGAGCGGCGCCACTTACGTCAGTAACCGGTTCGAACAGGTGCAGCAGGCACAACGCGCAGCGGTCACAGCAGAATTCCACGACTTCGAGCCTAAGATGCTGCATCCTCGGGTCTTTGACCACGTGCTGATTCGCGTGCCGAAGCAGCGCGCTCTGATGCATCACCTGCTCAACCTGGCGACGATGATACTCGCTCCCGGCGGCCAGCTTTGGCTGGCCGGGGCGAAGGGCGAAGGAATCAAGACCCATGTGCAGCGGGCAGAGCAGCGATTGGGTGGTGCTGCAGTCCGGCTGAAGCTGGGGCAGGGAGTCAGTATTTTTTCCATTTCCTACACCGCAGCTGGCCCGGCACTCGACGATCAGAACTACCTGCACCTGCGCCAGCTGGAATTTGCCGGTGTCGGTAAGTTGTGGACCAAACCCGGCGTTTACGGCTGGGATCAGATCGATAGCGGCAGCGCCTGGCTGGCCGAGACTGTGCGTTCGCGTTATGCCAGCCTGGCCGGGTTCGATGTGCTCGACCTCGGCTGCGGCTACGGCTACCTCGCCGTGCAGGCCGCCAGTTTGATGCCGCGATCACTGCTGGCCACGGACAATCAGGCAGGTGCGGTGGCCTGTGCTCAACAAAACCTCCTTCAGTGTGGGGTGCCGGCCCAGGTATTGGCAGACGACTGCGGCAGTCAGCTGCGGAAAAAATTCGATCTTATCCTGTGCAATCCACCCTTCCACGCCGGCTTTTCAACAAATCCCGCCCTGCACCACAAGTTTTTGCAGGCCATCGCCCGATTGCTGCAGCCCAAGGGTGAAGCACTGGTAGTGGTCAACGCCTTTTTTCGATTGCAGCAGGCCGCTCGCGCGGCGGGGCTGGTCGCCGTGGGGCAGATTCCCTCGCCTGGCGGGGAATACAACCTATTCATTCTGACGTTGCGGGAGAATGCGGGTGAGGCCTGAGCAACGAATCGCGCAAATTCTCAGGGCGCTCAGCCTGGGTATGCTGTTTGATTTGGTCTGCTCTACCCTGGCCGGATTGGCACTGGGGCTGATGATGGCTATCGGATTCAGCATCCGCGGTGTGCCGACAGTGGAGGTGGTCGAGCAGGCGCAGGCACTGGCCCAGAGTGCGGTCTGGATTGGACTGAGTCTAGTAATAGGGTCGCTAATCTCGGTAGCGGCTGGATTTCTCGCCGCTCATCTACTGCGCTTTAATCCCTACCCTTGGCTTGGCTTGATGGGCACCCTGCTGGCACTCGTCAGCTTTGCCGGCGCGGGCGAACTTCTCGGTACACAACAAGCCATGTTGGCTTCCCTGATCACGCTCAGCAGCGTCATGGCGGGCGGTTGGCTCTGGCTTTGGGTGCAGCGTTGAAAATTCAGGAGCGCGACTGGTATTGGATTCCCGCCGATGGAACCTCCATATTTGCGCGTTCCTGGCGACCGGATCGACCGCGCGGCCTGATTCTGCTGATACATGGTCTGGGTGAACACAGCGGTCGCTATGAGTCCATGGCACGCTTCCTCGCACACTATGGCTGGCAGGTCGATGCACTGGATTTGCCGGGACACGGACGTTCGCAGCGCAGCTGGCGCATGCTGACGTCCTGGACAGCGTTGGCAGAACTGGTGCAGATCTTCGCCAGACGTCAGCGTCTGGAGCGGCGCCCGCTCTTCCTTTACGGACACAGCATGGGCGCGGCGCTGGCGCTGCAGATGGCGTTGGACCATCCGGAACGATGGACTGGCGTGATTGCTAGCGCTCCGCCACTTGCGGTGGTGCAGAAGGTTCCCATCTGGAAGCGAAAACTGGCCACATGCCTGAGGCCGCTGATGCCCTGGCTGCCGATGGCCAATGGTATCGATCCGGCCCTGCTGAGCCGCGACCCGCAGGTCGTTAGTGCCTATCGCGCGGATCCCTTGGTGACCGATCGCGTGCCCCTGGGGCTAGGTCTTGCGCTGTTGGGCCTGGGCCAGCAGCTCTTGCCTCGCGCCGGGCAACTGAAGCTACCGCTTCTGATGATGCATGGATCCGCAGACCAAATAGCAGGATTTGAGGCGAGCCATGCATTCTGCCAGCAGGCGGGAGAGCACTGCCATTGGCAACCCTGGGAGGGGGCATTTCACGAACTTCAGCACGAGCCGAATTGGCGACAGGTCGCCGCAATCCTGGCCGGCTGGCTCGATGATCAGGAGTCAAGCAGAAGCCACACAGTATCCGACTGAGCCAGGCGTTATCGTGCCTTGAGGGGCTGCTGCAGGGTTTCCTAGCGCAGCCAGCCCGGCAAGGGCAGGTGCCTGGCTTTGAGGAAGGCCGGATTGTAGAGCTTGCTTTGGTAGCGCGTACCGTTATCGCAGAGTATGGTCACAATGTTGTGGCCTGGCCCCAACTGCTGGGCCATGCGTCGAGCTCCAGCCACGTTGATCCCTGAAGAACCCCCTAGGCAGAGGCCTTCGCTGTGAACCAGATCAAACAGCAGCGGCAGTGCTTCCTGGTCTTCAATCTGCATCGGCAGATCGATCTGGGTGCCGCGTAAATTCCCGGTCAGGTGACTGATGCCGATGCCTTCGGCAATGGAGCTGCCACTGGAGCGGAGTTCGCCTGCGGCGAAATACTCATAGAGGCTGGAGCCCTGAGGGTCGGCAAGGCCAATCTGCACGCCAGGGTGTTTTTCGCGCAGGGCACGGCTTACGCCGGCGAGCGTGCCGCCGGTACCGACCGAGCAGACAAAGCCGTCGATGCGTCCCTGGGTTTGCTGCCAGATTTCCTGCCCCGTGGTTTGATAGTGAAAGTCGCGGTTGGCGGTATTGTCGAACTGCTGGGCCCAAAATGCGGAACCTGGATTGGCCTGGTTCATTTCTTCTGCCAGGCGCCGGGCGCGATGGATATAGTGGTTGGGGTCATCGTAACCCGTCACCTGCACGAGTTGCAGCTCCACGCCCAGTAGCTCGAGCAGCTCGATCTTTTCGCGACTCTGGTTCATGGGCATGACCACGCGCGTGCGGTAACCGCGGGCGTTGGCAATGAGGGCCAGGCCAATGCCGGTATTTCCCGCGGTGCCCTCGACCAGGGTGGCTCCGGGGTGCAGCTGCCCGCTGGCTTCGGCGGCGCTGACAATGCCCAGTGCCGTGCGATCCTTGATCGAACCACCTGGGTTCATGAATTCGCATTTGCCGTAGATTTCGCAGCCGGTTTCCTCGGAAATCCGGTTCAGTCGCAGCAGCGGAGTGCGGCCAATAAGTTCGGGTAAATTCCGGTAGTTTGGCGAGCTGCTGTCCACGCCTGTCCCCCCTCGTTGGATGCGACCATGATACTACAGTGAGGCGCTGCCCGGCGCCGCTCCAGCGGCCCAAAGGAATATTTGTCGCACCTGGGTCACAAGTGTAAAATTACCGGCCTTTTGCCCGATCATCAGTCGTGGCGCAAAGTCACCAAGCGCTCCTGAATCACCAGGAATCGTACGAGTCGTTCACGTAACAGGTTTTCACTATGTCAGCAGGTCTCTACAGCCTGGATGAGTTCAAGGACAATTGCGGGTTCGGATTGATCGCCCACCTGAAGGGCAAGACCAGCCATCGTCTGGTGGAAACGGCTATCACTGCCCTGACCTGCATGACTCACCGCGGCGCCATCGGCGCTGACGGTAAGACCGGGGACGGCTGTGGACTTCTGATGCAAAAGCCCGACAGCTTCCTGCGTGCTGTAGCGATCGAGGCCGGTTTTGAACTACCGGAGCACTACGGTGTGGGTTCGCTCATGATGTCCCCCGATGCGGCGGAACGGGACGCGGAAAGGCAGGCAGTGGAAGCAGCCCTCGAAGCGCGCGGACTAAAGGTGCTGGGTTGGCGCCAAGTGCCGGTAAACCCCGATTGTCTGGGCAGCATCGCACTGAGCACTTTGCCGGCTTTTGAGCAGCTCTTTGTTGCTGCGGATGCGGCATTGACCCGTGAACAGTTTGACGCCCAGCTCTTCATTGCGCGACGCAAGGCGGAAATTGCCCTGATTGGCCACGCGGATTTCTACGTCGCTAGTCTTTCCAGCCGCGTGCTGAGCTACAAGGGACTGATGATGCCGGCTGATCTGGCGGTGTTTTTCCCCGATCTCGGCGATGAGCGCATGGAATCGGCCATCTGCGTCTTCCACCAGCGCTTCTCCACCAACACTTTGCCGCGTTGGCCGCTGGCGCAGCCATTTCGCATGCTGGCGCACAATGGTGAGATCAACACCATCACCGGCAATCGCAACTGGTCGGTGGCTCGCACGCCGCTGTTCGCCTCGGAACTCCTCGGCGACCCCAACGAAATCGCTCCGTTGGTCAACCGTACCGGATCGGATTCCTCCTCCCTGGATAACATGCTCGAGGTACTGGTGCTCGGCGGTATGGAGCTGCATCGCGCTGTGCGCATGCTTGTACCCCCGGCTTGGCAAAACGTCGGCCAGATGGATCGCGACCTGCGCGCTTTTTATGAATACAACGGCTTGCACATGGAGCCTTGGGATGGCCCCGCAGGCTTGGTCATTACCGATGGCCGCTATGCGGTCTGTACGCTGGACCGCAACGGCCTGCGCCCTTCGCGCTGGGTAATCACCAAGGACGACATCATCACAGTGGCTTCTGAAGTGGGCGTGTATCGCTACGCGCCAGAAGACGTGGTGGCCAAAGGGCGTCTCGGACCGGGGCAGATTCTGTCGGTGGATACCGAGAAAGGTTTGCTGCATCACACAGCAGACATCGACAACCAGCTGAAGGCTCGACATCCCTACAAGGACTGGTTGCGGCAAAATGCGCTGCGGATCAAGGGATCGCTCATTCCGGTGGCCGAAGAGGTGCCTTTTAGCGAAGACGAACTGAACCGCTACATGAAACAGTTCCTAGTCACCTTCGAAGAGCGTGACCAGATTCTGCGGCCCCTGGCTGAAACCGGACAGGAACCCACCGGTTCCATGGGTGACGATACGCCGATGGCGGTGCTGTCTTACAAGCAGCGCGTGCTGTATGACTATTTCCGTCAGCAGTTTGCCCAGGTCACCAACCCGCCCATTGATCCTCTGCGAGAGGCTGTGGTCATGTCGCTGGAAACCTGCTTTGGCAAGGAACACAACATCTTTGAGGAAATGCCCGAGCATGCCCATCGCGTCATCACCCTGACGCCGGTGCTGTCCACCGTCAAGTTCAAGGCGCTGCTGGACCCCAATTCGGACCGCAGCATGCCTTCGGAAACCTTCTGCCTGAATTTCGATCCGGCTCAGACCTCGCTGAAGGCGGCCATTCTGTCGCTCTGTGACCGAGCTGAAGCAGCCGTGCGCAACGGCACTTCTCTGGTGGTGCTCACCGATCGCGAGATGGAGAAGGGCAAAGTACCGGTGCATGCCCTGATGGCTACCGGCGCGGTGCATCACCGTCTGGTGAAAACCGGCCTGCGCTGCAAAACTAACATTCTGGTGGAAACCGCCACTGCGCGCGATCCGCATCACTTCGCCTGCCTGATCGGTTTTGGCGCTACCGCCATTCATCCCTACCTCAGCTATCGCATGCTGCAAGGCATGGTGGAGAGCGGCGAGCTGATCATGGACACCGGGCATGCCTACAAGAATTACCGCAAGGGCATAAACAAGGGCCTGCTCAAGATCCTGTCGAAAATGGGCATTTCGGCGGTCGCTTCATACCGCGGCGCGCAGCTGTTCGAGGCGGTGGGCCTAGACGACGAAGTCGTCGAGCTTTGCTTTGACGGCACGCCCAGTCGTATCAAGGGGGCCCGTTTCGACGACTTCCAGCAGGACCTGCTGGATCTGGCCGCAGATGCCTGGAAAGAGCGCAAACCCATTGCGCCGGGCGGACTGTTGAAATTTATCTACGGACAGGAATACCACGCCTTTAACCCGGACGTGGTCAGCACCATGCACGCTGCGGTGCGTTCCGGTGACTACAGTCTTTGGCGCGCCTATGCCAAGCAGGTGAACGAGCGGCCCATCGCTACCCTGCGCGACCTGCTCAAGGTGAAGCTAGCAGCCAACCCCATTCCGTTGGAAGAAGTAGAGCCGATCGAAAAAATAATCCCGCGTTTTGACTCGGCGGGTATGTCTCTTGGCGCGTTGTCTCCGGAAGCTCACGAAGCCCTGGCCGAGGCCATGAATACCCTCGGCGGCCGTTCCAATTCCGGCGAAGGCGGCGAGGACGAGGCACGCTACGGCACTATTCGCACCTCCAAGATCAAGCAGGTAGCTTCGGGTCGCTTTGGCGTGACTCCACATTATCTGGTCAATGCCGAGGTCATCCAGATCAAGATCGCCCAGGGCGCCAAGCCTGGCGAAGGTGGTCAGCTGCCCGGTGGCAAGGTCAATGAATTGATCGCACGCCTGCGCTACTCGGTGCCGGGCGTCACGCTGATTTCACCGCCGCCGCATCATGACATCTATTCGATCGAGGACCTGGCGCAACTGATCTATGACCTGAAGCAGGTCAACCCAAAAGCGCTCATTTCCGTGAAGCTGGTGTCGCGTCCCGGCGTCGGCACCATCGCCGCTGGTGTGGCCAAGGCCTATGCCGACCTCATTACCATTTCGGGTTACGACGGAGGCACCGCGGCGAGTCCTCTGTCATCCATCCGCTATGCAGGTTCACCCTGGGAACTGGGCTTGTCGGAGACCCATCAGACTTTGCGTGCCAACGACCTGCGCGGCAAGGTTCGCGTACAGACCGATGGCGGACTAAAAACAGGTCTGGATGTGGTCAAGGCCGCCATGCTGGGCGCCGAGAGTTTTGGCTTTGGCACTGCACCCATGGTGGCGCTGGGCTGCAAATACCTGCGTATTTGCCACCTCAACAACTGTGCCACCGGTGTCGCCACGCAGGACGAGCGCTTGCGCGACGATCACTACAAGGGTGCGGTCGAACACGCCATGAACTTCTTCCGCTTTATGGCCGAAGAGACGCGTGAGTGGATGGCCCAGCTGGGCGTGCGTTCTATGGAAGAACTGATTGGTCGCGTCGACCTGCTGGAGCGCCTCGAGGGCCACACCGGGCGGCAGAAGAGCCTGGATCTGGCCCCCATCGTGCATACCGATGATCTGCTGAATTCCAAGCCGCAGTTTTGTCAGGTAAGCAAGAACGAGCCGTTCGACAAGGGACTGCTGGCCGAGCGTATGGTGAAGGAAGTGCTGCCGGCCATCGAGGCCAAAGTAGGCGGTGAATTCCGCTTTGAAGTCACCAACTGCGATCGCACCATCGGCGCGCGCATTTCCGGCGAAATCGCCCAGCGTTATGGCAACCGGAGCATGGAGTCCAACCCGATTCGCCTGCGCCTCAGCGGCGTGGCAGGGCAGAGCTTTGGTGCTTGGAACGCGGGTGGATTGGAAATGTATCTGGAAGGCGATGCCAATGACTACGTCGGCAAGGGTATGGCCGGCGGCAAACTGGTGCTGGTGCCGCCCAAGAAGAGCAGCTTCAAGAGCCAGGAAACCAGCATCATGGGCAATACCTGTCTCTACGGTGCGACTGGGGGCAAGCTGTTTGCTGCCGGTACCGCAGGCGAGCGCTTCGCTGTGCGGAATTCCGGCGCCATTGCCGTGGTGGAAGGTGCCGGTGATCATTGCTGCGAATACATGACTGGTGGAGTGGTTGCCGTGCTAGGGTCTACTGGCTACAACTTCGGCGCCGGTATGACTGGCGGCTTTGCCTATGTGCTGGATCGGGATCGCAGCTTTGTCGACAAGTACAATGCTGAACTAGTCGATATCATGCGCATCTCCAGCGAATCATCGGAAGCTTACGCCTCTTATCTGCGCGAGCTGATCAGCGAATTTGTACGGGAAACTGATAGCCAGTGGGGCCAGGATTTTCTGCGCAATTTCGACGACTATATCCACCAGTTCTGGCTGGTTAAGCCGAAGGCGGCTAGCCTGAAGGACCTGCTGGAACGCACCCTGGCAGCTCCGCAGTAAAGGTGAGCTAGATGAAAGACAGACTGAATAACAAGTTCCAGTTCCTCGAAGTGCCGCGCCGCGACCCGAAGAAGCGCTCCATGCGCAAGCGCCGCGGAGAGTTCGTCGAAATTTACGAATCCTACAATCGGCACCAAGTCGCAGAGCAGTCGCACCGCTGCCTGGCCTGCGGCAACCCCTATTGCGAGTGGAAATGTCCAGTTCACAACTACATCCCGAACTGGCTAAAGCTGATTGCCGAGGGCAACATTCTCGAAGCAGTCGAGCTCTGCCATCAGACCAACACGCTGCCCGAAGTATGCGGCCGAGTATGCCCTCAGGATCGACTCTGTGAAGGCGCCTGCACCCTGAACGACGGCTTTGGTGCGGTCACCATCGGCAATGCCGAAAAATACATCACCGACACGGCCTTTGCATTGGGCTGGAAGCCGGACATGTCCAAAGTTCAGTGGACCGACAAGCGCGTCGCTATTGTTGGTGCCGGTCCGGCCGGCCTGGGCGCAGCAGACGTGCTGGTACGCAACGGCGTCAAGCCGGTGGTTTTTGACCGCTACCCGGAAATTGGCGGCCTGCTGACCTTCGGTATTCCGCCCTTCAAGCTGGAAAAGAAGGTCATGGTCCGGCGCCGTCAGATATTCGAGGAAATGGGTATCGAATTCCGCCTCAATACCGAGGTCGGCGTCCACGTCACTTTCCAGGAGCTGCTGGATGAATACGACGCCGTTTTCCTGGGCATGGGCACTTACAACTCTATGAAAGGTGGCTTTCCCGGTGAGGATTTGCCTGGAGTGGTCGAGGCGCTCCCTTTCCTAGTTAGCAACGTCAACCGACTGTTGGGTTACGAGGAAGATCCGGCGGATTTCATCGACATGGACGGCAAAAAGGTAGTGGTGCTCGGCGGTGGCGATACGGCCATGGACTGTGTGCGCACCTCGTTGCGCCAGGGTGCTTCGTCGGTCACCTGTGCCTATCGGCGCGACGAACTCAATATGCCCGGATCGCGACGCGAGGTGAAGAATGCGCGCGAGGAAGGTGTCCGCTTCCTCTTTAACCGCCAGCCCGTCGAGATTATCGGCAATGGTCAGGTTCAGGGCGTGCGCGTCGTCGAGACGCAACTTGGCGAACCGGACGAAGCCGGGCGCCGCCGCCCTGAAGTGATTCCTGGCAGCGAGACAGTCCTGTCTGCTGATGCGGTGATTATCGCCTTTGGTTTCCGACCCAGCCCAGCACCCTGGTTTACCGACTTTGGTATCGAGATACAGGATTGGGGTGGGGTAAAGGCGCCGGAGCAGCAAAAGTTTGCCTTCCAAACCACCAATCCCAAGGTGTTTGCCGGGGGCGATATGGTTCGGGGCAGTGACCTGGTGGTCACGGCAATATGGGAGGGCCGTCAGGCTGCAGAGGGCATTCTGGATTACCTGGATATCTGATGCAGGCTGCTTTTCCGCCGCTGAAAAATGACCGCTTTCTCAGGGCCCTAAGACGGCAGCCCGTCGATTGCACACCTATCTGGTTGATGCGCCAAGCTGGTCGTTATTTGCCGGAATACCGTCAGACGCGCCAGGCAGCAGGTTCTTTTATGAGCCTGTGCACCAATCCCGAATTGGCCTGCGAAGTGACGTTGCAGCCCCTAGAGCGCTTTCCGCTGGACGCGGCCATTCTCTTCTCCGATATTCTGACCATTCCTGACGCCATGGGGCTGGGGTTGCACTTTGTCGAGGGCGAGGGCCCGCAGTTTGAGCGTCCCGTTCGCACCGAGGCCGATATCCGACGCCTCGAACCAGCCCGGATTGAAGAACAGCTGAATTACGTGGTCGAGGCCGTTAGCTTGATTCGACGCGAGCTGCAGGGCCGGGTGCCGCTGATTGGTTTTTCCGGCAGCCCCTGGACTCTGGCCACGTATATGATCGAGGGCCAGTCGAGTCGCGATTTCAGTCTAAGCAAGGCTCTGCTCTATGCAGAGCCCCACCTGCTGCATCAATTGCTGGAGGTGCTTACCCTCAGTGTCATTGACTATCTAAATGCGCAGATCCGGGCGGGCGCTCAAGCCGTGCAGGTATTTGACACCTGGGGTGGTGTTTTGACTACCGCGGCTTACCACGAGTTTTCGTTGGCTTATATGAGGCGTATTGCCGAGGGTCTGGAGCCGTCCCCGGATGGCGAATCCGTCCCCCTCATTTTGTTTACTAAGGGTGGCGGCCTATGGCTCGACGCTCTAGCCGACACGGGCTGCGCCGCAATCGGCCTGGATTGGAGCGTGGACATCGGCAGCGCATTTGATCAATTGGGTGGCCGTGTTGCCATGCAGGGGAACCTGGATCCCGCCATATTGCGCAGCCCGGCCCAGGTCATCGACGCCGAAGTGAGCCGTATTTTGGCGGCAGTTGATGGTCGTTCGGGGCATATATTCAACCTCGGTCACGGGATCACGCCGGACATCCCGCCCGAGCATGTCGCTGCACTTGTCCACGCCGTTCACAGCAAAAGTGTGAACCGATCCACGAAAATCTGAACTCTTGCCTGTTGCAGAGGGTAAAACCCTAGACCCTGCCTCTGTTTTGTCCACAATTAAGTTCGACTAGCCCTCGGTGATGAGGCGCTAAAGAACCAAACCTTCTAGGTGATGGACATGGCAACGATCGAACAACTGAAAGTGGACACCATAGATCTCGAGCTGGGGATGTTTGTCTCTGCACGCGACCGTCCCTGGTCGCAAACCTCTTTCCCGCTGCATGGATTCCAGCTGAAATCTCACCGGGAAATTACGGCACTGCGCACGCTTTGCCAGTACGTATACGTCGATGTTGCCAAAAGCACCACCGCCAACCCCGATAAGCTGCGCAGCAAGCAGCCTCGCGTCGCGGGTAGCGAGGATCAGTACCGCGCCTCGCAGACGCCGATCAAGATGCACCGCGCGCGCTACGAGCGTCAGCTCGGGCTGCCTGAAAAAAAGATATAGATGCTGCGCGCATCTACTTCCGCAAGGCCAACGAAAGCCTTACCCGCATCTACGACCAGATCAAGCAGGGCGTCAATGTAGACGAGAAGGTCATGAACATGACCGCCTCGCTGTTGGTTCGCAGCGCTATAGAAAACCCGGTGGCTACCACCTGGATGGCACTGCTGCAAAGCCAGGAAGACGGTATGTGCGGCCAGGCTTTGCATTCGGCTACCTGGGGACTGCTCTATGCGCGGCACATGGGCATGGACGAATTTGAGATCAAGCGTCTTGCAGCGGGCCTGCTGCTAAAAGACGTCTACCGAACCAATTTAGCCGCGGACCTGACCGAAACGGAAAGCGTTGAGCAAACCGTGGAGATGCTCCGCGAAGCCGGCGTGCATCCCAAGGTGATCTCCGTGGTCAAATACCACCGTGAAAAATTCAACGGCACGGGCACGCCCTACGGATTTGCGGGCGAGAAAATTCCCCTGCTGGCACGCATCGCTGCCATGGCCGTCGGCTATGATCGCAAGAGCTATCCGCTGGAAGCCGGCGCAGGCTGTTCACCCTCGGATGCCGCTAAGTACCTGTACGATCAGCGCGGCAAGGCTTTCCAAGAGGAGCTGGTGGTTGAGCTTATTGAAGCCATTGGCCTCTACCCGCTGGGTGCCTTTGTTGAACTCAACACTGGCGAAACGGCCTGTATCGTCAAGACCAATCCCAAGCGTCGCCTGAAGCCGGAGATAGTCATCGTACGCGATCGCAGCGGTGCGCTGCGATCAGAAGGCGAACGACTGAGTCTGGACGACGAGAACAAAACAGAGGGTCGCAAAATCAAGACCGATCTTCCCTACGATCCCGCCTTCAATGTGAGCCAGATTTTCGAGAACTTTATCGGCTCGCAGTTTGCCGACGTAGCCCGTCCCAGCCGGGGCGTTTTTGGCGCCCTTTTCGGCTAGGCCGACTTAAAACTTCCGATTTTTTCTCCCAAGCGCACGGGGTAGCCCTCCCGTGCGCTGTCCTGCCAGCGCGATCTTCCTGATTCAGTCAGTAGGATAACCGTCGATCCCATGTGAAAAGCACCAAACTCATCGCCGCGGGAGAAGCTCAATTTACTGTTGGTATTCAGTGCAATCACCGTGCTTTCGGCCAATCTAGGCAGCCTGCCGGTCACCTGCGTTGAAATCCCCGCCACCAGCAAAGCGCCCACCATCACCAGGCAGTAGTTTCCGTGCTGCGTATTGAAGTTGGCAATCAGCCGTTCGTTGCGTGCGTAGATATTGGGAATTTGTTGGGTTGAAGTGCGGTTTACCGAAAACTGGCGGCCGGGCACATAGCGCAGGGAAACCAGCTCGCCTTCAAAGGGAAGGTGTACCCGGTGGTAGTTGGTGGGGGCCAGATAAATCGTAGCGTATTGGCCATTTTCGTATCTTCGCGCCAGCTCCTCGTCCACCAGCAGCTCAGCTAACTGATAACGGTGGCCTTTTGCCTGTAGCAAGGTGCTTTGCTCGATGTTGCCGAGGCAGGAATAGCTACCGTCGGCAGGTGAAACAAGGTCGTGGGAACCCGCAGAAATCGGGCGAGCCCCAGGTCTGAGCTTCCGGGTAAAGAAGTCGTTAAATGACCGGTATTCCGACGGCTCGGTACGCAGACATTCGCTCAGGTTGACCGGGTAAAAACGAAGGAATGTGCCGATCACCATATTCTTTACCCAGGGTGTCTCGCAGTCGGCAATTTTGCCAATCAGGGTGCAGAGAAATTGCTGCGGTAGCAGAGTCTGAAGCTGTAAAAAATGCATGAAGATAGCGGAAATTCTGAAAGTCGGAGTATGCGAGAGGGCCGAAGATCTGGCAACTTGCCCCTGGCGCTTCGCCATGCTTAAGATGATCGGGTTTTCGATGGAGCTCCCATGAGCGTCAAGGCCTTTCGTTCCGGGAAGATGTCTACCGAAGCCTGCCAGCGCCTGCTGGATGTTGCTGGGGAGATTGTTGCCGAGCCCAACATCCACCGCCTGTGTGAATCCGTTCTGATCGAGGCACAGAAATGCACTGGTGCCGAGGGCGGCACGCTCTCCATCCTCGTCGGGCTGTTTATCACCCTCATTCACGCCTACTGATCGCTGACCAGCAACCCGGAATTTGCCGACTTTCGCAATCGGCTGAACTGGCAGCCTGGGAAGAAGCCTTCACACTCTACATGGAGGGAGACTGGAAGCGCGCCCCTGCCGGGTTCAGCGGCCTGGTGTTTGAATACCCGCAGATGGAGTTATATCAGGTGTTCCGCGATCGCACGGCCAACGCGGTGCCGTCCGATTGGGATGGAACCTTCCGCCACGACTCAAAATAAAAGCCTGCTTTCCTACATCTGTATAGCTTGCCAACTGTTCTCCCTGGCAGAGGTGAAAAGCGCTTGCACAACAGTCAGGGTTAGCAGTGCATCCTCGATGGGCCATACCTTGACCTTCTCGCCAAGCAGGTAGCGGGAGAAGCGTTCTATTTGCAGACCATACTGATTAACGGCCGGGAAGCTATGCTTCTCAGTTTCAAAGGCGCCGTAGCTCTGCAGATTGCCCACAAACAGAGCAGACTCAGTCGGCCTGGCATGAGCGTAAGGGAAATTACAGCGCAACCAGCCATGGGAACCGAGCACCGAAAATAGCTGGTGTGTGGCCCAGGCATCAGCGCCACCCTGGGTAGCCACCGTGAAGGTCGAATGAGCGTCGCCGTAATCGAGAATGGCCGAGGTAAGTCGGTCGATTCCGAATTCGGGATCGAAATCCATGACGCCCAGCACCCGCACAGGGGGGCGGTTAAATATCAGGGTTGAGGCTGCAATGGCATAGGAACCCAAATCGTAGGCAGCCCCGCCGCCAAGCTGAGAACTGTTGCGAATATCCATGGGATCCATGAAGCGTTTGGCCAGCACACCGTGGGTGGAAAGCGGCTTGCCAATGGTGCTGTCCGCTAGCAGGTCAGCGATCTTGTACCACTGCGGGTGATTTCTGAAGCCAAAGCCTTCTTCGATATGTTTTCCGGTGCGGTCGCGCGCCTCAAAAATGGCACGGGCATCCTCGGGCAGCAGCGCCAGCGGTTTTTCGCATAGAACGTGCTTGCCTGCTTCCAGCGACCTGATGCACCAGTCGCGATGGAGATTGTTGGGCAGAGGAATATACACCGCCTCAACTTCGGGGTCGTCCAGGAGCGCCTCATAGCTTCCATAAGCCTTGCTGATGCCGAGCTCGCCGGCAAAGGATTGCGCGCGCTCCAGATCGCGCGAGGCAATGGCATATGCCTCTGCACAATCGACATTCTTCATCGCTGGGATGGTGCGGGATACTGCGATATTTGCAGTGCCGAGGATTCCCCACTTGATGCTTTTCATGACTTCCTCTGGAGGCTCTTATTCTTGCGGAAACAGGATAATGGCGCGGCGCTGGCCTGCCAACCGGATAAAACAAAAAAGGCCGGGGGTGCCGGTTTTTCATCCGCATCATGCCCCGATTAGGGCAGGGCTTCCAGCAGGAACGCTCCGGTTACCGTTGCCGATCCATTGATCAGGTTCAGATTGTAAGTACCCAAAGCGCCCTCGGCGCCGGGGCCAGCCAGGGTGATGGTGCTGATACCCTCGGCCGGAATGCTTACAAATTTCTTGGCGCAGGCCAGTGAGCAGCTTCCCGTCAGGTCTACTTCAATATTGGACCCAGATCCCAAAGCCATAGCGGCCGCATTCACCATATCCCAACGGGAGGTTCCGGTTGCCACATCCAGATTCAGGCTTTGAATCTGCTGTGCGTCGAAGCTGATCGTCATATTGATCTGGTGCACGGTGCCGGATTTTCCCGTTTGATCGGTTGGATCGGTGGCGCCGACAAGCTGGTACTTCACTACGCCCGAGCTCGGCAATTCGCTGGTAGTGTCGTCTGACCAGGCAAAGCGGTCTTTTCTCTGATTGCCGCTGGAATTGGGTCCTGCCCAGCGTCCCCAGAAAGCGTCGAAAGTGCGAGCGCTGGTATCCAGATTGGATTCGTACTCTATGTTTTCGCCGAACTCAGTGATCAAGCCGCAAACAGGGGTGCAGGCTTGGGAGTCAGTATTGCTTCCCGACCCGCCGTTACTTCCGGAATTACCTGCATTGCTGCCGGAATTTCCATTGCCAGTTGAGCTGCCGCCGCCACCGGAGCCGGTGTCGGTGTTGGAGCCATTACCACTAGTACCGAAATTACCGGAATTACCGGAATTGCCGTTACCGTTGTTGGTCGAGCCACCCACGGTATCGGTGCCGCTGCCGGAACCGGTGTCGGTGTTGGAGCCATTGCCGGAATTACTAGAACCAGAACCATTGGATCCAGAATTTCCGGTATTACCGTTGCCAGAGTTATTGGAATTGCCCTGACCCTGACCGTTGCCGTTATTGCCCAGCTCTTCAATATCCTCGTCGCTCAGGTCGCTGATGGTGTCGGAGGTTTCGCTCACCAGGGGGTCCGGGGTGGAAGCATCGTCAGTAATAGTGGACTGTGCAGCGGCAAGGGCGCGCGAGTTGTTCAGGGCGTTAATGGACTGTCAGCCAGCGGATTTGGCATTAGGTATCATGGCGGCTTTGAGACTGTCGGGAGCACAACATGGCTGGAACAAAGGTGTCGGCCCAGAACCTGATCTGGGTGGATATGGAGATGACCGGGCTCGACCCCGATCGCAATCGTGTAATTGAGGTCGCCACGGTGGTGACTGATACCAATCTTGTGGTGTTAGCAGAGGGCCCGGTGTTGGCGATTCATCAGGGCGCCGAGATCATGCAATCCATGGATGACTGGAACACCCGTCAGCATGGCGGATCCGGCCTCACCGAGCGGGTACTCAATAGCGACCTTAGCGAAGCTGACGCGGCTGCGGAAACCATCGCTTTTCTGCAACAGTGGGTGCCCGCCGGCACTTCACCCATGTGTGGTAACTCCATCTGTCAGGACCGGCGCTTTATGGCCCGGCACCTGCCAGAGCTGGAAGCCTTTTTCCACTACCGCAATCTGGATGTCAGCACGCTGAAGGAGCTGGTCAAGCGCTGGGCGCCTGGCCTGGAGAGTGGTTTTGCCAAAAAAGGCAGCCATCTAGCGCTCTACGACATTTACGACTCCATTGCCGAGTTGCGTTATTACCGGGAAACCTTTATCAGACCCTTTAGCTAACCTTGCACTCAGCGGGTGGTGATGGAGCCGCCAGGCAGGAATTGCCAGCTGCGAATAAATACCAGTTTGTCATAGCGGGCACGCAACGCGTCCGGAAAGGGTGGGAAGGGTCCAGCCATGCGCGCGATATCCACAGCTGCCCGATCCAGCACCAGTTGTCCCGAAGACTCCAGTATTTCCGCGGTCTCCAGCGTGCCGTCAGGCAGAATCTGCAGCTTCAGGCGTACGCTGCCGAAAATTTGCTGACGCAGGGACTCGGCTGGGTAGTTGCGGTTGCCTGTTGCCACGATGCGTTCTTGCAGCATGACTTGATAAGCCGCCTCGTCTGAAGCTCTGGCCGCTACAGAAGTAAGGGTGCCGATGCGCGGTTGTCGGGCATACTCCTGGCGCAGCACGTCGAGTTGGGCGAGCAGGCTCTGTGCTTCAAGCTGCACCAGCACTTCCTGCGCCTGCTCGCTGCCGCTGTCCTCCTGCGGTATGAACGGCAGCACTTCGCTTGCGGCATCCAGACTGGACAGAATTTGCCATGCTTCTCGCGGCGCGCCGCCGGCCTCTTCGGGAAGCACCAGTGTCTCACTGGCACTGCCGCTGAAAGGGGCAATCTCGGTCGTAGTCAGTTCGCGTCGATCCTGCTCGGTGCCGCTGGCCAGCTGATTGCTCTGTGCCAGGAAATCGGCTGTTTCCGGGGCTTCGTCGGAATGATGGGTTATCAGGGTGACTTCAATAGATAGGCCGGCGTCCCGAGGCTGTGGCAGGCTGAAGGTCACGCCGAGAATGATGAGCAAATGCAGCGTGAGCGCAATAAAGACCGCAAAGCCAAAGCGGTCGCCGCGATCCTGATTGAGAACGTCAGCGCTTGCCGCCATGGAAATTCAGCTGCTGCTCGACGGCCTCCATCAGCAAACCGCCGATATCCGTGCCGGCGCCGGCATCTATCTCCCGCACGCAGGTTGGGCTGGTGATATTGATTTCCGTCAGGTAGTCGCCGATCACATCCAGGCCGGCGAAAAGGATGCCGCGCTCAACCAGATCAGGGCTCACCTGTTCCGCGATCCAGCGGTCGCGTTCGCTAAGGGGGCGCACCTCCCCGCGGCCACCCGCCGCCAGATTGCCGCGCGTTTCGCCGATCTGGGGAATACGCGCCAGGCAGTAGTCGACCGGCTTTCCATTGATAATCAGAATGCGCTTGTCGCCGTCCACGATTTCCGGGATATATTTTTGCGCCATGATGGGAGTTCGCCCGCCCCGAGTCAGCAGTTCGATAATCACGGACAGATTCGGTTCGCTTTCGCGGGCACGCAGAATGGAGTCGCCACCCATGCCGTCGAGCGGTTTGTAGATCACATCGCCGTGGCTGCGATGAAAGGCTTTGAGTTCGTCGGAATGGGCCGACACCAACAATGGCGGGCCGCACTGGGGAAAGCGGGTGGCATAGAGCTTTTCGTTGCAGTCACGCAAGGAAGCCGGGCGGTTGACCACCAGGGATCCCTCCGATTCGGCACGATCCAGGAAATAGGTCGCGTAGATGTACTCCATGTTGAAGGGCGGATCCTTGCGCATGAAAAGCACATCGTATTCGCCAAGCCAGCGGCGCTCGATGTTGCCGGCCTGGAACCAGGGTTTTTTGCTCAAATCCACTTGGATCTGTCGAGCCAGGCCGGCAGCGCGCCCCTGGTAGAGCATTAGCTCGGGCTGGTATAGCACTTCGATGATCCATTCGCGTCGCTGGGCGGCTTCGATCAGCGCCAGGGTGGTATCTTTTTTCAGGTTAAGAGATTCCAGTGGATCCATGACAAAACCAACGCGAAACATGCCTGCTTCCCAGGGTTGTTTGTGGCGATGGTACCACGTCACGCGTAGCCGCTGGTGGCAGTCCGCGCTGGCTGAGCGGCGTCTCGCAATGCCGCCTGGCTGCTGGATTTGCGGCATTGTTATTCAGGGGGCGATACGCGGAGATGAGTGTCGATTGCCCCGCCCGCGCATCCCGCAAAGTACAATCGAGCAAATATGAGGCTGATATGAAAGTCATGGTCGTGGACGACAGCAACACGATACGGAAGAGTGTTGAGACCATTCTTTCCAAAGTGGGGTGTCAGGTAGACACCGCCGTGGATGGTTATGATGCACTTTCCAAAATCGCTGATGTGCGCCCCGACCTGATCTTTATCGACATCATGATGCCGCGTCTCGACGGCTATCAAATCTGCGCGCTGATCAAAAACAATCCCGAATTTCGCAAGACACCCATTGTCATGCTCTCCAGCAAGGATGGCCTGTTCGACAAGGCCAAGGGGCGTCTGGTTGGCGCGGATCGCATATCGCCTTCCTGCGTTCGCCTTTTGAAGTGAAACGCTTTCCCTTTATCGGCGTGCCGGTGCAAGCCATACCCACACCCTTCCAGCTAACTGACGCCAGTCAGTTGCTCGAGCTCGACCATCAGGGACGTCTGGATTTTATCGCCCGTTATTTTAGAGTGCGCGGCGTGGATGCTGTGATTCCGGATCTGGCGGGCATTCTTTCCCACATGGCGTCCAGTCAACCCGAATCCTGATTTTTACCAGTCGCCCCAAAGCCACTGCAGCACGCTGATCCCCGCAAGAGGAGCAGATTCTGTGCGCAGCACACGTGGGCCCAATGCCAGAGGTTGAAAGCCCGCCTGCAGTGCTTGCTCTATCTCATTTGCAGAAAATCCGCCTTCCGGACCGATGGCCAGCCGGACCGTCGTGGGTGGGTTGCTCTCGGTGAGCCTGCTGCCAGCGCTGTTCGGATGCAGGATAAAGCTCGGCACGTCGCTGGCCTGGCCCAGCCAGCTTTGCCACTCACAACTGGCATCCAGGAGCGGCAGGCGGGTGCGGTGGCACTGCTCGCAACTGCTCTCAATCAGGCGCTGCCAGTGGGTCAGCTTTTTCTCCATGCGTGCGGCGTCCAGACGCAGCTCGGTGCGTTCGGTAAGCATTGGAGTGATGCGGCTCACGCCCAGCTCGGTCGCTTTCTGCAGCGCCCATTCAAAGCGGTCGCCCTTGCTTAGACCCAGGCCTAGATGAATAAAGAGGGGGGATTCCCGCTCGTTGGGGTCATGCTCGAGCAATCGCACTGAGCAGGCTCGGGCATCGGCCGTCTCCAGCTCGGCCCGATACTCGCCGCCCCGGCCATTAAACAGGATCAAAGGATCACCGCCACGCAAACGAAGCACCTGGCACAGATGCCGCGAGGCGCTTCCCTCCAGGCGGACCAGCTGACCCGCCTGCAGTGCTTGGGCCGTGTAGATGCGCGGAGTACGCATGGGTTCAGGCGAAGTGAAGGCCCAGCCGACGACAGATTGCCAGCGTCGGTTCGCTGCGGTTAAGGGTGTAGAAATGCAGCCCCGGCACACCAGCGGCGATCAAGCCTTGGCAAAGTTGTGTCACAACATCCTCGCCGAAGGCCAACAGGCTGGCCTCATTGGCCTGGTCTTCCAGACCGTAGCGCAGCCAGCGCGGAATATCGGCACCGCAAGCAGCGGAGAAACGCATCAGGCTCTCTGCATTGGTGATGGGCATGATGCCGGGATAGATAGGCTGCTTAATTCCCGCTTGCTCGCAGCGGTCGCGAAAATAGAGAAAGCCATCCAGATTGTAGAAGTACTGCGTGACGGCATAGTCCGCTCCCGCATCCAGCTTACCCTTGAGAAATCCAATGTCGCTGGTCAGCGACTGCCCCTGGGGATGGACCTCCGGATAGCAGGCCACCGCAATGCGAAAGTGGTCGCCGAAGCGCTGGCGGGCAAACTCCACCAGTTCCTTGGCATATTTGAGCCGGCCCGGTCCGGAGCCCGAGGGCGAATCCCCGCGCAGTGCCACTAGACGATGGATGCCGGCATCGACATAGTTCTGCAGCAAAGCACCCACAACCCCTTCGTCATCCGAACCAAAGGACAGGTGAGGCGCAACCGTATGGCCAGCCTGATGCAGGTCCAGGACCACCTGGCGGGTGCGATCGCGCGTCGAACCGCCGGCACCGTAGGTGACCGAGTAATAGCTGGGATTGAGCCCCCGCAGCTCGGCCGCCGCCTGCATCAGCTTGTCACAGCCGCCCGGCGTCTTGGGCGGAAAAAATTCGATGCTGATCGAGGTGCTCATTTCCATTGCCTGCAACAGGTTCTAGTAGCGATAGTCGTGCGGTTTGAAGGGGCCATCCACGGTGACATGGATGTATTCTGCCTGCTCCGGCGTCAAGCGCGTAATCACGCCACCGAAGCCACGCACCATATGGCGCGCTACCTCTTCGTCCAGATGCTTGGGCAGCACTTCGACGCGCAGCTTCTGGGCTTTCTGCTCGGCGGAAAGCTTGGCAAAGCCCTGCTGGTAGAGGTGAATTTGCGCCAGCACCTGATTGGTAAATGAGCCGTCCATCACGCGCGAGGGATGGCCCGTGGCGTTGCCTAGGTTGACCAGTCGGCCTTCCGACAGCAGCAGCAGGAAGTCGTTTTTCGACCGATCGCGGAATACCTGATGTACCTGAGGTTTGACCTGCTGCCACTCCCAGGTTTTGCGCATAAAGGCGGTATCGATCTCGTTGTCGAAATGGCCGATGTTGCAAACGATGGCCCCCGCTTTCAGCGCTGCCAGCATGTAGCGATCACAGACGTTGTAGTTGCCAGTCGCTGTCACCACTAGGTCGGTCTCAGCGAGCAGTGACGTGTTGATGCTCTCGGCGGTGCCCGTGTTGACGCCATTCTTGTAGGGCGAAGTCACTTCGAAGCCATCCATGCAGGCTTGCATGGCACAGATGGGGTCGGCTTCGGCGATGCGCACGATCATGCCTTCCTGACGCAGTGATTGCGCAGAGCCCTTGCCGACGTCACCGTAGCCGATCACCAGCGCCTTCTTGCCGGACAGCAGGTGGTCGGTGCCGCGCTTGATTGCGTCGTTCAGGCTGTGACGACAACCGTACTTGTTGTCATTCTTGGACTTGGTCACCGAATCGTTGACGTTAATGGCGGGAACCTTGAGCCTGGCTTCTTTCAGCATCTTTAGGAGTCGGTGGACACCGGTGGTGGTTTCCTCAGTGATACCGTGGATTTTCTCCAGCATCTGCGGGTACTTTTCGTGCAGCATCAGCGTCAGATCGCCGCCGTCGTCGAGGATCATGTTGGCATCCCAGGGCTTGCCGTCCTTCAGTATGGTTTGCTCGATACACCAGTCGTACTCGGCCTCGGTCTCACCCTTCCAGGCATAGACAGCCACTCCGGCCGCGGCTATTGCCGCCGCCGCATGATCCTGGGTAGAGAAAATGTTGCAGGAGGACCAGCGCACTTCTGCGCCCAGTTCGCGCAGTGTTTCGATCAGCACGGCGGTCTGCACCGTCATGTGGATACATCCCAGAATCTTGGCGCCAGCCAGCGGCTTTTGTTTGCCGTAATTGGCGCGCAGCGACATCAGTGCCGGCATCTCGGTCTCGGCGATGCTGATTTCCATGCGTCCCCAGTCGGCCAGGCCGATGTCGGCGACTTTGTAATCCTGCTTATCAGCCAGGTTGATCAGTGTTGCAGTCATGAAATTCTCCTGTCTTAAAGGGCTTTAGCCAGAGCGGCGGCACGGTCAGTTTTTTCCCAGCTAAAGCTCTCGCCGCTGCGACCAAAGTGGCCATAGGACGCGGTCGGGCGGTAGATAGGACGCTTCAGGTCGAGCATGCGTACGATGCCGGCCGGGGTCAAATCAAAGTGCTCGCGCACCAGTTTTTCAATTTCCAGATTGTCCAGTTTGCCGGTGCCAAAGGTCTGCACCGTAATGGAGGTGGGTTCGGCCACGCCGATCGCGTAGGACAGCTGCACTTCCGTGCGGTCTGCCAAACCGGCGGCGACGATGTTCTTGGCCACGTAGCGGCCGGCGTAGGCGGCCGAGCGATCCACCTTGGATGGATCCTTGCCAGAGAAGGCGCCACCACCGTGACGGGCCATGCCGCCGTAGGTGTCGACGATGATCTTGCGACCGGTCAGACCACAGTCACCCATGGGGCCGCCAATGACAAACAGGCCCGTGGGGTTGATGTGATAGCGCGTGCCGGCGTGCAGCATCTCGTTAGGCAGCGTGGTTTTAATGATTTCTTCCATCACCGCTTCGCGCAAGTCGGCCTGGCTGATCGAAGGATCGTGTTGCGTCGAGAGCACCACAGCATCGATGTGGGTCGGCAGCCCGTCCTCGCCATAGCGCATCGTAACCTGGCTCTTGGCATCCGGGCGCAGCCAGGGCAGCTTGCCCGACTTGCGCAGCTCAGCCTGTTTCTCGGTCATGCGATGGGCATAGAAAATCGGCGACGGCATGAAGGAGTCCGTCTCGTTACTGGCGTAGCCGAACATCATGCCCTGGTCGCCGGCGCCCTGTTCCTTCGTCTCGTTGGAATCGACGCCCTGGGCAATATCCGGAGACTGTTTGCCAATGGCATTGAGCACGGCGCAGCTAGCGCCATCAAATCCCAACTCGGATGAGTTGTAGCCGATATCCAGGATCACCCCGCGCACGATCTGCTCGAGATCGACATAGGTCGAGGTGGTGACTTCACCGGCTACGATGGCCATGCCGGTCTTGACCAGTGTTTCCAAAGCAACGCGGGCATGGGGATCGTCCTTAATGATGGCGTCGAGGACGGCATCGGAGATCTGATCTGCCATTTTGTCGGGATGGCCTTCGGAAACGGATTCAGAGGTAAAGGTCGCATAGTGATACATGGGGCTCTAATTCCTTTTGACGTTGTTCAAGCGATAGATTCAAAGAGGGAAAGCTGCACGCGGAAACCGTTGCGCAGCGCCAGGTATTGATGGTGAATGGGAGCCAGCTGCACGAGGGCAGCCCACTGGTCCATTTCGTCGGCGTCAAAGCCGAGCCATAGGTCGCCGCAGGCTGTGCGTGCCCAGTTCTGATCGTGCTGACACAGATCGGTGACCAGCAGGTGACCGCCGGGACGAATCAGGCGGGCCATGTCGCCAACCAGCGAAGACGGAGAAGCGACATGGTGCAGCACCATATTGCAGGAGACCAAGTCAGCCTCGGCTTCCAGTTTCAGCTGACGCGGCTCGGCCAGCTGAAATTCAATATTCGCCAAGCCCAGGTCGGCCACGCGCTGCTGGGCGCGATCCAGCATGGAGTTAGAGATATCCAGAGCCAGCACCCTATCAAATCGCTCGGCTAGCCAGGGCAGCAGATCGCCCTCACCTACGCCTACTTCAATGCACAGCTGGCTAGATGGGGCACGGCTGCCTACCACCTCCTGAATGGTGGACCCGTAGTCGCGGTAGCTAGCAATCAGATCCTGCTGCTCGCGAAAACGCTCGGCATTGGCATGGAAAAACTCTTGGGACTGGCGCGTGCGTCGATTGCGCAGCTTTTCCAGGCGGTTGAAGTAGTGTCCGGGTAGTTCACAGCTGTCGACGGCTTCCAGGAGCTGCATGATGCGCTGGCCGAGGGCAGAAGCAGCCGGTGTAGAGCGTCGATAGAAAAGCGTATTGCCCTCCCGGCGCGAGGTCACCAGACCGGCGCCCGACAGCACCTTGAGGTGATGGCTCATGGAAGGCTGTTGCACATCGAATATTTCGCATAGCTCGAGAACGCCGAACGAATCGCGCTGCAACAGGCGCATGATCTCCAGGCGCAGGGGATCTCCCAGAGCCTTGCACAGGGTGGCGAGCTGGGTGGTATCACCCAGGCGAATGAGTTCAGCGCTGATCATGGGGCGCTAGATTACTGAATTTATCATTCTATATCAAATTGTTTTGATATAGAAACTAACGCGGTTCAATGGCATCCAGATGCTGGGCCACGGCTAGCCAGGCTCCGGACAGCCCCAGCGCAGCGCACAACATGACCAGCGTCAGACTTTCGCCGAGGCTGAGCAGCCCCGAGCCGAGTGAATCGAGGGCATAACTGGTCACCAGCAGGGCGACTGGCTGGCACAGGGTAAAGCTGGCCAGATCAGCCAGCAGCACGGCGCTGCAGCCACCCAGCAGGCCGAGCCAGAAACCGGTGTAAAGCAACGGCCGACGCACAAATTCGTTGGATCCGCCGACCAGTTTGACGATGATGATTTCGTCCTTGCGGTTGTCGATCATGAGGCGAATGGAGTTGATCAGCACCAGCACGATGCCCGCGCCCAGCAGCAGACCCATGACCAGATTCAGACGATCAACCAGGTTGAGCAGGGCGGTCAGGCGTTCCAGCCACTGGAAGTCGAACTGCACCTGCTCCACGCCGCTGGCGGCGCGCAACTCGTTCATCAGCGACTCGACCGCCGCGGGATCGCTTGCGATCTGCTCGACCGGGGTCAGTCGGATCACGGCGGGGAGGGGATTTTCATCGAGCAGCTCCAGCACTGACCCCAGGCCCGAATAACTTTCGAATTGGGCGCGTCCGGCTTCCGGGTCGATTAACTCGACCTGCTCGACCAGCGCCAATTGACGCCAGCTGTCTGCCATTTCCAGCGCGCTCTGATTGCTGACATCGGTGCGCATAAATACCTGGATATCGCTGGTGCGGCTGATGTCGCCGCTGATGCCTTTAATGGTGCCGGCCATCTGGTGGAGCGCGGCGGGCAGGGATCCGGCAATGGCAATCACGGCAATCATTAATCCGCTTTGCAACGGCGTCTGCCGAATGCGCACCAGGCTTTCGCGGGCGACCTGTCCGTGGTGGCGCAGCCAGGCGCGGAACAAGGCCAGAAGGCCGGGCCCGGAGTGGCGCGATCCCGATTTCATCGGCTTTGCCCCGCTGGAATGTCCGCCACCAATCGCCCCTCGGCCAGCTGAATCTGACGTTTGTTCATCTGGTTGATCAGGGCGATATCGTGGGTGGCAATAAGCACCGTGACGCCAACGGAGTTGAATTGCTGAAATAGCTGCATGATTTCCCAGGACAGTCCCGGGTCGAGGTTGCCGGTCGGTTCGTCGGCGAGCAGAAGGTCGGGCTTGTGCACCAGAGCGCGGGCAATGCCCACGCGCTGCTGCTCACCCCCGGAAAGCACGATAGGGCTGTGCTTTTCGCGGTTCAACAGGCCGACCTTGTCGAGGGCGGCACGCACGCGCCGGGCGATCTCGGCACCGCTGTAGCCACTGATAATCAGGGGCAAGGCGATGTTGTCGAAGACATTGCGGTCGAACAGCAGAGAATGATTCTGAAACACTACGCCAATGCGACGCCGGTGATAGGGGATCTGGCGCTTGCGCAGCCGGGTCAGGCTCTTGCCTTCAAAGAGCACCTCGCCGCGAGTGGCGTGCTCCATCAGCATAATGAGCTTGAGCAGCGTGCTCTTACCGGCACCGGAGTGGCCAGTAAGGAAGGCCATCTGTCCCTGCTCAAGCTCAAAGTTCACACGTTGCAGTGCTTCGTAGCCGCTTGGATAGCGCTTGGTAACGTTGACGAAGCGAATCATGGCCGATCGCCTGTGCCCAGCAGGGCATCGACCACCGAGCTAGCTTCAAACGGGTGCAGGTCCTTGACGCCCTCGCCGATGCCGAGATAGCGAATCGGCAATTTGAGCTGGTGCGCCAGGGCCAGCATGATGCCACCCTTGGCGGTGCCGTCCATCTTGGTAATGATGAGGCCAGTGAGGGGGATGATGCGGCCGAATTCGCGTGCCTGGCTTAGGGCATTTTGGCCGGTCGTGGCATCCACCACCAGCAGCACTTCATGGGGAGCATCGGCAACGACCTTCTGCATTACCCGTGCTACCTTGCCCAGTTCTTCCATCAGGTGCGCCTTGTTCTGCAAGCGCCCGGCGGTATCCACAATCACCAAGTCGAGGTTGCGCGCCCGCGCCGACTGCAGCGCGTCGTAGATCACCGATGCAGCATCGGCGCCCTGCCGCTGTGCGACCAGCGGCACGCCAGCGCGATCGGCCCAGCTCTGAAGCTGTTCGGTGGCGGCGGCGCGAAAGGTATCTCCAGCTGCCAGCAGCAGGCGGCGCCCCTCGCGGCTCCAGCGATGCGCAAGCTTGCCGATGCTGGTGGTTTTGCCGACGCCGTTGACGCCCACCACCATGACGACCTGCGGTCGCGATTCGCTGCTTTTCTCACCCGGTATATGCTCCAGTATTTCAATAAGCAAAGCGCGAAACAGGGCAAGTGGCTCGGCCGCACCCGTTGCTTTCTGCAGGTGCTCGGTCAGTTGATCGAGCAGGTAGGTGGTGGTGTCGATGCCGACATCTGCGCTCAACAGCAGCTCTTCCAACTGGTCGCGCTGCGCGCTATCCAGGCGTTTTCCCTGCCCCAGAAGCTGGCGCAGACCCAACGCCAAACGCGAGGACGTTGCCCTCAGGCCGTCCGTCCAGATGGTGCTGGCAGGAGTTGTTTCCGAGGCGCCGGACCTAGCCTGAGGGGATTTGCCAAATAGGCGCGACAGCATGATGATTCTTGCACGATGATCGAGTTGAAATTCCCTAGTATCCTACCATCAGTTTTCCGAGGGTCAGAAGTGACAAAGCAGCGCCGGGTCAGCGGTCGACCCGCTCAACAGGAAGTGCGCATCATTGGCGGCGAGTGGCGTCGGCGTCGCATTGCTTTTGCTGATCTGCCCGGGCTTCGACCCACTCCGGATCGCGTGCGTGAAACGCTCTTCAATTGGCTGCAGCCGCTGTTGCCCGGATGCCGCGTGCTCGATCTCTTTGCCGGTTCCGGGTGCCTGGGGTTTGAAGCGCTGTCGCGCGGGGCGGCCATGGCAACCCTGGTGGACAGCGTCAGCCAGGCGGTACGCGACCTGCAGCTCACGCAGCAAAGTCTGGGCGCCGACAGGGCGGAGATTCTGCAGGTCGATGCGCTGCAGTTGCTGCGCGCCGGCCCAGCCCAGCCCTATGATCTGGTCTTTGTCGATCCGCCCTACCAATTGCAGCTTTACGAGCCGGTGCTGCAATTGCTGATAGAGCAGCCCTGGCTGGCGCCAGGCGCCTGCATCTACGTCGAACGCGAGTTACAGCAGGCATTGACCTGGCCGAAGGGCTGGACGGTGCACCGCGAGCTGGCCGCTGGCAACCTTGTTGCGACCTTGCTGCGTTGCCTTTAGTATCTGGCGTTCTTCCCTTCGGGCCTGGTCCATGCGCGTCGTCATCTACCCCGGAACCTTTGACCCTATCACCAATGGTCATGTCGATCTGACCGAGCGAGCCTGTTCGCTGTTTGACCGCGTGATTGTCGCCATCGCCTCCAGCGACCGCAAAAATCCCCTGTTCAGCCTGGATCAGCGGCTGGAAATGGCACGCCTCGCTCTGGCACACCTCGACAAGGTGGAGGTAGTCGGCTTTAACTGTTTGCTGGTGGATTTCGCCGCCGAGCACAATGCCTGTGCCGTACTGCGCGGGTTGCGTGCCGTTTCGGATTTCGAGTATGAGTTTCAGCTGGCCAACATGAACCGCGCCCTGTCAGAAAGGCTTGAAAGCATCTTTCTCACGCCATCTGAGAAGTTCACTTACATCTCATCTTCGCTGGTCAAGGAGATTGCCTCCCTGGGTGGCGATGTGTCGCGCTTTGTGCCACCTCAGGTCTGGGAGATCCTGCACCAGCGCTTCACGCGCTGATCAGGTCTGACAGCGAGGGCAGAAAAAGCTGGATCGCTGACCCAGCCTGACACATTTCACCTTGGTGCCGCACTCGGGGCAGGGTTCTCCCGCACGGCCGTAGACCCGCAACTGTTGTGCGAAATAGCCCGGGGCCCCGCTGCCGTTGACGTAATCGCGCAGTGTGGTGCCGCCACTTGCGATAGCAGCGCCTAAAACCTCTTTCACCGCTGCTGCGAGCGCCTCATAGCGCTGGCGTGAAACACGCCCCGCTGCCCGGGCGGGATGGATGCCAGCCAGAAACAGGGACTCGGATGCGTAGATATTCCCCACGCCAACCACCAGGTGGCTGTCCATCAGAAAGTTTTTGACCGGACTGGAACGTTCGGAGGATCGTTGGTGCAGAAAGCGGCCATCAAATTCGCCTGTCAGCGGCTCGACTCCCAGCGTTCGTAGCAGGGGATGTGTCTGCAGATCCCGGGTTGGTGTCAGCAGCAGGGCGCCGAATCGACGAGGATCGTGGTAGCGCAAGCACTTGCCATTGCTTAGCCGGAACTCCCAGTGATCGTGTTTGCGACGCGGCTCCTCGGGCGCGCTCAAGCGCAGGCTGCCCGACATGCCAAGATGGATAATCAGGCTGTGATCGCCAAGATTAAGCAGCAGATATTTCCCGCGACGTGTCAGGGCATCGATACAGCGGCCTGGTAGCAACCCGTGCAGGTGGTCGGGGACCTCCCAGCGCAATCGCGGCTGCCAGATGGTTGCCGCTTCGATGGTCTGCCTCAGGCACCAGGGCGCAATGCCGCGGCGGGTAGTTTCCACTTCCGGTAGTTCAGGCATGGATCAGGGGCTCTTCCAGAGGTTCCTTAGGGTAGTGCATTTCCGGACCGGCGATGGTAACCTAACGCGCCTTACAACACCCTGAAATATCTTGAGTCGTCCATGGGACGGGGTAGAAATTAATGTCTCATCTTTTTAAGAAAAAAGCACAACAGGAAGAAGCCGCAATTGACCTGACGCCCATGCTGGACGTGGTCTTTATCATGCTGATCTTCTTTATCGTAACCGCCTCCTTCGTGACTGAAGAC
>JAYQPQ010000007.1:36000-40330 GCA_038145405.1 Porticoccaceae bacterium
ACTGAAGACGGCTTCCTGGTCAACCGCCCGCCGCCGGCGCCAGAGAATCAGGAAAATGATCCCGCTCGCAATGCGGTCTTTATCGTCACCGAGACCAATGAAATCTGGCTCGATGGCCGCCGTATCGACATTCGTTCCGTGCGTGCAAACGTGGAGCGAATTCTGGCCGAGAACCCGCAGGCCTCTGTTATCGTGCGTGCGCATGATCTGGCTAATGCAGATACCTACATCGGCATCGTCGACCAGGCCAAGCAGGCCGTAGGCGATCCCAATTTCACCGCTTCGCTGGTGACCTACGCCAACTGACCAAAAGGGGCTGCAAACAGCCCCTTTTTATTTCTCCATCTCCCGCGAATGAGAGCTCTTGATCTGGATCGGCGTTGATACGGGCGGTACCTTTACCGATCTAATCTGCGTTGAGGCAGGCGAGGTTCGCGTGCACAAGGTGCTCTCTGATCCCGACAGCCCCGATCGTGCTATCGCCCAGGGTATCGCTGAATTGAACCTGACCGAGGCGGTCGCTCGCGGCAGCGTTCAGGTGATTCACGGTACTACGGTTGCCACCAATGCGGCCCTGGAAAATAAGGGGGCGCCAACCCTGTTTATCAGCAACAAAGGCTTTAGCGATCTGCTGAGTATTGGGCGTCAGGCCCGCGCCGAGCTCTATAACCTCTGCCCTCCCGGCGTTGCGGCACCGGTCCCACCAGCACTTTGCCGCGGTCTGAACACCCGAGTGGATGCCAGTGGCAGGGAGATTGAACCGCTGGATGTCCGCGAAATGCAGCAGCTGGTGCAGCAACTAGACCCCGCGGTGAAAGCGGTGGCGGTGTGTTTTCTCTTTGCCTATCTGAACCCCGCTGCCGAGCGCGCGGTGAAAGCTGCCTTGCCGGAATCGCTCTTTGTGTCCCTCTCTTCGGATGTGCTGCCGGAGTACCGCGAATACGAGCGGGCGCTGGCCACCTGGCTCAATGCCAGTCTGGGTCCGGTGATGTCGAGTTACCTGCTGCAGCTGCAGCGTCAGATTCCGCCAGCCCGCCTGGCCGTCATGCAGTCCAGCGGCGGCACTATCAGTGCCGCTCAAGCAGCCGGTCGAGCCGTCGATCTGCTGCTTTCCGGTCCCGCAGGCGGTCTGGCTGCGGCGCGTTCGCTTGCCGCCGAGCTTGGGCTGCAGCGGCTGCTGACCCTGGATATGGGGGGCACTTCCACCGATGTTGCTATGGTCGACCAGGACATTCGCCTGACGACGGAGGGGCGCATCGGACCCTATCCGGTGGCCGTTCCCATGGTTGACATGCACAGTATTGGCGCGGGTGGCGGCTCACTTGCCTATGTCGACGAGGCAGGCATGCTTCACGTTGGCCCTCAATCGGCCGGAGCCAATCCAGGCCCGGCCTGCTATGGCCAAGGCGGCGACCAGGCCACCGTTACCGATGCCCATCTTTGTCTGGGAACCCTGCCGGCGCACCTCCGGCTCGCCGGCAGTCTGCCGCTGGATGGGGCGGCATCTCGCAGGGCGATTCAGCGCCTGGCGCACGCCATGGGCATGGAGTCGGCGGAGCAGGTGGCGGCCGGCATCATTGCACTGGCTAATGAACACATGGCGCAAGCCCTGCGCGTCATTTCCGAACAGCGTGGGCTGGATCCACGCCAATTTTCCCTGTGCAGCTTTGGCGGTGCCGGGGCACTGCACGTCTGCGATCTGGCTGAGATGCTGGGCATCCAGCGCGCTCTGGTTCCGCGCTACGCCGGCATCTATTCGGCGCTGGGCATGTTACTGGCACCGCGACTGCGCAAAGTTTCTCAGGGAATTCAGCGCTGCCTCGACAGTCTGCAACAGGATCAGCTGGATGCCTGGGTGGAGTCGCTGGATGTTCGGGGTCGCGCCGAACTGCTGGCAGAGGGCGTCGAGGACGCAGACATCAGTCGGCATCTCAGCATGGACTGCCGCTACCAGGGTCAAAGCTTTCCCCTGCGCATCGCCGCGGCGACTTTGGCAGCGCTGACAGAGGCGTTCCATCAAGCCCACGAGCGGGTCTACGGCTATCGACTGGAACGACCTGTTGAGCTGGTGACGCTGCGTTTAAGTCTGCGCGGGCCGGCGCCACAGCTGAAATTGCCAGACTGGCAGGGAGTTGGCAATGGTGAGCCGGAGCGCCTGTGCTCAGTAGCGCTGGTCCATGCGCAGGTACCCTGTTACGACCGCGATAATCTGAAGGCAGGGCAAATCATGCAGGGCCCGGCACTGATCTGCGAGGCGGGCGCCACACTCTGGCTCAAGCCTGAGTGGACGCTGCAGGTTTCAAAATCGGGTCACCTGCAATTGCAGCGGACACAAAAAAGCCCGGATTAACCGGGCTTTTGGCGCGCAACACAAGGTGGCTTATTTGATTTTGCCTTCCTTGTAGATCACGTGCTTGCGGACGACGGGATCAAACTTTTTGATCTCCATTTTTTCCGGCATGTTGCGCTTGTTCTTGTCGGTCGTATAGAAGTGACCGGTACCAGCAGATGAATTCAGGCGGATTTTCTCTCTCATGACCGGACTCCTTAGAAGGCTTCGCCGCGGGCTCGCAGGTCGTTGAGAACCTGGTCGATACCCACCTTGTCGATAATGCGTTGGCCGTGAGCAGAGACGCGCAGCTTCACGAAGCGGCTCTCGGATTCGACCCAGAACTTGCGCGTGTGCAGGTTCGGCAGGAATCTGCGACGCGTTTTGTTATGAGCATGCGACACATTGTTTCCCGTAAGGGGTCGCTTGCCAGTCACCTGACATACTCTGGACATGGTAATTGCCTCTTAATTCACGGTTTGCGGGGCCAAGCTCCCGCAGGAGGGCCGCGATTCTGCCAGAAGCCAAAAGCCAAATCAATCTTTGCGGCGCAAAAGCCTGACTCTAAAACAGCCGCCTTTCCGCCAGCGAGGTCGCTGCTCCGTCGCCCACGACAAAGTGATCCAGCAGGCGGATGTCGACCAGCTGCAGGGCCTCGCTTAGACGCGCGGTGAGTTGGATATCAGCCCGACTGGGCTCGGCGATTCCCGACGGGTGGTTGTGCGCCACGATGAGGGCAGCTGCATTGAGCTGCAAGTCGCGTTTTACCACTTCGCGCACATGCACGTTTGCTGCATTGATGGTGCCGTGAAACAGCACCTCACTGGCAATCAGGCGGTGGCGATTGTTCAGAAAGAGGGCAAAGAAGACCTCCTGTGCGTGGTCGCGCAACTGCAGTTGCAGGTACTCCCGGACCTTTTCGGCCGATTCAAATCCGAGCGGGCGACTCACCATTTCACGCAGATGGCGGCGGGACAACCCCAGTGCTGCCTGCAACTGGGCATACTTGGCTGGACCCAGGCCGGCATGGGTGCAGAAATCCGCCAGCGAAGCGGTCAATAGCGGGCGAATGCCGCCATAGCGACTTTGCAGCAACCTGGCCAACTCGACTGCCGAGCGGCCGGCACTGCCAGTGCGCAAGAATATGGCGAGGAGTTCGGCGTCGGACAGGGCGGCAGCGCCCTGATGCAATAACTTTTCACGCGGCCGCTCGGGCGAGGGCCAGTCTTTTAAGCTCATGTTCTTCGTCCCTGAAGTTGGTAGAAGTCTAGCAGCAAGCCCGCCTGGTGCGCCAAGCCCTTCTGCCGCGATTGCTCCGGATTCCCCACCGGCGAAGGGTCTTACCATGAAGGCGCCGCGCAATTTTCCGGCCGGCTCCGCTTCGGCCTTGAGGTAAGATAGCGCAAGATTTTCCAGTGGCTAGTTGCAATGGAGAAGAACAAACTGCTCGTTGGCGTTACCGGTGGCATCGCTGCTTATAAGGCATGCGAGCTGGTGCGGCGCGCCCAGGCTCTGGGGTTCGAGGTGCGCGTGGTGATGACGGAGGCGGCCCAAGCTTTTGTCACACCCCTTACGTTCCAAGCGCTCTCCGGGCATCCGGTTCACACCCGCCTGCTCGACGAAAACGCCGAATCCGGCATGGGGCATATCGAGTTGGCGCGCTGGGCAGATCGCATTCTGGTAGCGCCCGCAACCGCCGATTTCCTGGCGCGACTGGCGGCAGGTCGCGCCGACGACCTACTGACCACCCTTTGTCTGGCCAGCAAGGCGCCGCTGGCGGTGGCGCCTGCCATGAATCAGGCCATGTGGCTGAATAGCCAGACCCAGACCAATCTGGAACAGTTGCGCCGGCGGGGTATCGAGGTGTTGGCTCCCGGCGTCGGCGAGCAAGCCTGCGGCGATGTGGGTCCCGGTCGCATGATGGAGCCGATGGAAATTCTGACCCGGCTGACCCGCGAGCCAATGAACCTGCCCCTGTCTGGACGGCGCGTTCTGCTCACC
>JAYQPQ010000008.1:0-21013 GCA_038145405.1 Porticoccaceae bacterium
GCCCTACAAAGGACAAGGAAGAGCCCGGCCCAGCGCACCGAATCCGCCACAAAAAAGCCCGCGTAAAGCGGGCTTTTTCTGCGTACCCAGGCGATTAACGCTTGGAGTACTGCGGACGCTTGCGCGCCTTGTGCAGACCGACCTTCTTGCGCTCCACCTCGCGCGAGTCGCGCGTGACGTAGCCAGCCGATCGCAGCGGCTTGCGCAGCGCTTCGTCATAGGCCATCAGCGCACGGGTCAGCCCATGGCGAATGGCGCCGGCCTGACCGAAGCTGCCACCGCCTTTGACCGTAACGCGCACATCGAATTTCTCGAGGGCATCGGCGACCAACAGCGGCTGGCGCACAATCATCTGGGCTACTTCGCGGCCGAAATAATCGGTCAGGCTGCGGCCGTTGATTTCAATTTGCCCGGTTCCGCGGGTAATAAAGACGCGCGCCGTAGAAGTCTTGCGGCGCCCGGTTCCGTAATAAGTCTCACTCATGGCATATTCCCCTTAAATTTCCAGCGTCTTGGGTTGCTGCGCTGCATGCGGGTGCTCTGGGCCCCCGTAGATTTTCAGCTTGCGCAGCATGTCTCGGCCTAGCGGGCCGCGGGGCAACATGCCCTTGACCGCCAGTCGGATCGGACGCTCGGGATTCTTGGCGACCAGGTCCTCAAAATTGATTTCCTTGATACCGCCGGGAAAGCCGGTGTGGTGGTAATACTTCTTGTCTTTGGTTTTGTTACCGGTGACACGTACCTTGTCGGCGTTTACCACGACGATAAAGTCGCCAGTATCCACGTGGGGCGTGTATTCCGGTTTGTGCTTGCCGCGAAGACGGCTGGCGATGGCTGCAGCGAGGCGACCCAGGGTCTTGTCGCTCGCGTCCACGACATACCAGTCGTTTTTCACGGTAGCGGAGTTGGCACTCATAGTCTTCATGTTATATCTGCCTCAGCTGCCGTAATGAAGGCCCACAGGTGGGCCCGGATTCAAGAGCGCGCGATTGTAGGGATTTGAGGCCTCAGGGTCAATGGGGCGAAGGGATTTGGGGCACACCCCGCTTGTGTTTCTAGGGACGGTGGGGGCGACGCAGGTACTCGGTCGACTGCATTTCCAGCAAGCGACTGCGGGTGCGCTGAAACTCAAAGGCCAGCCGACCGCCGCCGTAGAGCTCATCCAGCGGTACGCGCGCCGACAGCACCAGTTTGACGCCGCGGTCATAGAACTCATCGACCAGATTGATGAAGCGGCGCGCCTGATCGTCGGTGCGGTCGAAGCGCGGCAGGCCACTGATCAGCACGGAGTGGAACTCCCGGGCGATTTCGATGTAATCATTCTGTGAGCGCGGGCCATCGCAGATCTGCGCGAAATCGAACCAGACCACGTCTTCGGCCATTTTGCGTGTCTGGATCAAGCGGCCCTCGATTTCCAGTCGCTCTGCCACCCGAATATCGTCCGGTTCGGGCACCAGGTTGAGGAAGTAGGACTCCATATCCGGATCCTCAGCGCCCGGCTGCTCCAGATGGTAAAGCTCTATTCGTTCCAGAGTGCGCAAGCGGTAATCGACGCCACTATCGACGTTGAGCACTTCGGTGTACTTGAGCAGGGCGTCTATGGCGGGCAAGAAGCGGGCGCGCTGCAGGCCGTCGCGATACAGCTCGCTGGGCGGAATGTTCGACGTCGCCACCAGCACCACGCCGCGTGCGAAAAGCGCCTGCATCAGGGTGCCCAGCAACATGGCATCGGTGATATCGCTGACGAAAAACTCGTCAAAGCACAGCACGCGGGTGTCGCGCGCAAAATTGTCGGCAATGATCTTCAGCGGATTGGCGTTGCCCTTCAGGCGCGTCAGTTCCTGGTGCACATTGCGCATAAAGCGGTGGAAGTGCAGCCTTTTTTTCTCCGCAAAGGGCAGTGCCTCAAAAAAGATATCCATCAGATAGGTTTTGCCGCGCCCGACGCCACCCCAGAGATAGAGCCCCTGCACACGCGGAGGCTCGGGGCGACGCCCCAAGCGCGCCAGCAGGCTGTCGAAAAATCCGCCGCGGGTTTGCTGCTGCAGGGCGTCATAGATCGCCTGCAGACGATCCACTGCGCGTCGCTGTGCGCTGTCGGCAACAAAGTCCGCCTTCAGCAGATCGCGTTCGTAGCGGGCCAGTGGCGTCATTGCTGCTCCTTGGCATGCCGCTGCAATTCGCTCCCTACCTCATCGGCCAGCTGCACCAGCTGACCATGGAAAAAGTGGCCCACTCCCGGCATTTCCAGATAGCTGAAATCACCCTGACCGGTGGCTGCCCAGGCGCGTGTTTTATGCAGGTCGACCACCTCGTCCTGATCGCCCTGAACGACCAGCGTGCGACAGGGAAACTGCTGCGGAAAGGACAGGTCGTATTTGCCCACCGGCGGCGCGATCAGCAACAGATGTGTCACCGCAGGGTTCGCCTCGGCACAGCGCGCCGCCACCGCCGAGCCAAAGGAAAAGCCGGCTAGCAATAGTCCGCGTCCGGGGAACTGTGCGCCCAGGAAATCGATAACGGCTTGCAGATCTGCCACCTCGCCCTCGAGATAACCGTGCTCGCCCTGGCTTTGACCAACGCCGCGAAAATTGAAGCGCACTGTGTCGATCCCCTGTTCGAGATAGGTGCGCGCCAAGGTCGTCACTACCTTATTGTCCATGGTGCCCCCGTGCAGGGGATGCGGATGGCAGATCACGGCAATGGCCGGCTCAGCACCCGCCCGGCCGGCACCTCGAAGCACCAATTCCAGGGCTCCAGCGGGACCGGCGATAAAATGGGTCTGATCCTGGGTGGTGAAGCGGATATCCAAGGTGGCTATGCTTATGCGTTGGGACTCGGGCGATGCTCACGTATACTGGGCTCGCGGTCTGGAACCATTATAGCTTTATCCAGGCGCATAGAGGTCGGGGACAAAGCATGCTCAACAAAGACCAGTTTTTCAGCTATTTCTGGCCGGCCGTGGCTGGCCTGCTGATTGCGCTGCTTATTTTGTCGCGCATGCAGGTGGGCGCTCCCGGCCCCAGCCCATCCGACGCGACCGGGCAGCTATCCAGCCTGAGCAGCGACAACTGGAGCGGTCCCGTGTCCTATGCGCAGGCCGTGCGTCGGGCGGCGCCTTCCGTGGTCAACATCTATACCAGCAAGACCATTCAGCGGCCGGTCAATCCCCTGCTCAACGACCCCTTCTTTCGCCGCTACTTTGGTGCGCTGATCGATCAAACGCCGGAGACCCAGACATCCCTCGGCTCGGGCGTGATCATCAGCACGGACGGCTACATCCTGACCAACCAGCACGTTATCGATGGCGCCGATCAGATTCTAGTTCAGCTGGCCGATGGTCGTCAGACCGATGCTGCCATCACCGGCGTCGATCCGGAGACCGATCTGGCCGTCTTGAAAATTCCACTGGAAAGCCTGCCGGTGATTTCCCTGGGCGACCCTAAAACCGCCGACGTCGGCGACGTAGTGTTGGCCATCGGCAATCCTTTCGGCGTCGGGCAGACCGTAACCCAGGGCATTATCAGCGCCACCGGACGCACGCTGACAGATCTGAGTCAGGTCAATTTTATTCAGACGGACGCGGCCATTAACCAGGGCAACTCGGGCGGTGCGCTAATCGACGTCTTCGGCAACCTGATCGGCATCAATACCGCTGTACTGCAAAACGCCGGATCCGTGGGTGTGGGCTTTGCCACGCCCGCCGACATCGCCATCAAGGTGGTCAAGGATATTGTGGCGAACGGCTATGTGCTGCGCGGTTGGACTGGCATCACGGCGGCTCAGCTTTCTCCAGGAATGGCAGAGTCCATCGGTGTGGCCAACCCTAACGCGATCGTCATCACCTCGCTCTATCCGACTGGCCCGGCCCATCGAGCCGGGTTCGAAATCGGCGACATTCTCACAGGATTGAATGGACGTCCAATTGCGGATATCCGGGTGGTCAGTCGGCAGATTGCCGATACCCCGCCCGGTGAGCAGTTGGTTTTTGACGTCTGGCGCGAAGGCCTGCAAATGCAGCTGACCGTCGAAACAACCGCCCGACCTGAGAGCGGCTGAAACCACACCTCCAGCGCTTAATCCGACTTGATACGAAATTCCGCCGAACGCGCATGCGCGGTAAAGGATTCGCTGCGCGCCAGAACAGAAGCTACCCTACCTAACTCGGAGCCTCCGCGCGCCGAACAGCCGATAATCGTGCTGCGCTTCTGGAAATCGTAGACTCCCAGGGGCGAGGAAAAGCGTGCCGTCGCCGAGGTAGGCAGCACATGGTTGGGGCCGGCGCAATAGTCGCCCACGGCCTCGGGTGAGTAAGCGCCCAGGAAGATAGCTCCAGCGTTTTCTATGGACGGCAGCAGGGCCTCGGCGTCGGCCACCGCCAACTCCAGATGCTCAGGCGCCAAGCGGTTGGCCAGTTGCGCGGCTTCCACTAGGCTGGCGACCTGAATCAATGCGCCCCGATCCTTCAGACTCTGACGCGCTATGGCTTCTCGCTCCAGGCTCGGCAGGGCTTTGGCGAGCGCGGCAGCAACAGCCTTGAGGTAATCCGCGTCCGGGGTAATAAGAATGGCCTGCGCCTGTTCGTCGTGTTCGGCCTGGGACAGCAAGTCCATGGCAACCCAGTCGGCCGCCACCGAGCCATCGGCAATGACCAGAATTTCCGAAGGGCCGGCAATCATGTCGATGCCCACCTGGCCAAATACTTGCCGTTTGGCATTGGCGACATAGGCGTTGCCCGGGCCCACGATCTTGTCGACGCGGGCGATGCTTTCGGTGCCATAGGCCATGGCGGCGACAGCCTGGGCCCCACCGATGGCGTAGACCTCCTTCACCCCGGCAATGGCTGCAGCGGCCAGCACAGCCGGGTTGGCTTCGCCATGCGGCATAGGCGACACCACCAGAATCTCCTGCACACCGGCTACCCGAGCCGGAATGATGTTCATCAACACCGAGGAGGGGTAGGCCGCTTTGCCGCCCGGCACGTAGACACCTACCCTTTGCATGGCAGATACCTTTTGTCCCAGGCTGTTGCCCAACTCGTCTTCGTAGCGCCAGGAATCCTGCAACTGACGCTGATGGAAAGTCTCGATTCGTGCAGCCGCGCGGCGCAGGGCATCGACCACAGCGGGATCCAATTGTTCTAGCGCCGCTTGCAGATCGGCCGCCTGCAGACGCAGATCGGCCAGACTCCGGGCCTGACGGCGATCCCAGCGATTGGTGTAGTCCACTACCGCCGCATCGCCGCGCGCCCGAACATCGGCAATGACCTGGCGCACGGTGGTCTCCAATTCCTGCTGCCGTTCTTCCGGCCAATAAGTCAGGCGTTCCAGTTCGGCGTCAAAGCCGGCGGTCCCCGCCTTCAGGGTGCGGATGTCGAGCGAATTGCTCACGACCGCCCTACCTGCTCGGCCAGCGCTTCCAGCAGGGGCTCCAGCTGGGCATATTTCAGCTTCATCGAAGCGCGGTTAAGTATCAGCCGGGCCGATATCTCGGCGATCAGCTCTCGCGGTTCCAGCCCATTGGCCTTGAGGGTGTTGCCGGTATCGACGATATCCACGATCTCGTCCGCCAGATCCAGCAGTGGGGCCACTTCCATACCACCGTACAGCTTGAAGATGTCGACTTGCTTGCCCTTGGCGGCGTAAAACGCCCGCGCGCTGTTCACGTATTTGGTCGCTACCCGAATGCGCGCTGCGGCAGGCTGATGGTCGACCCGACCGGCAGTCATCAATCGGCAGCGTGCTATGCCCAGATCGATCCACTCGTAAATGTCTTCCGCACCCACTTCCATCAGGGTGTCCTTGCCGGTAACCCCCAGATCAGCGGCACCGCGCTTGACGTAGGTAGGCACGTCCGATCCGCGCAGCACAACCAGGCGCACATCCTGGCGCGCCGTGGCAAAGACCAGCTTGCGACTGGTGGTGGGGTCGTCCTTGGGTACGATACCGACCGCAGCCAGCAAAGGCAGCGTGTCCTGCAGAATCCGTCCCTTGGTCAGAGCGATAGTAATCATGATGTTTCAGGCAGGGACGCGACGAATCGACGCGCCCAACTGGCCCAGTTTCTCCTCAATACATTCGTAGCCGCGGTCGATATGGTAGATGCGATCGATCACCGTGGCACCCTTGGCCACTAGCCCGGCGATCACCAGGCTGGCCGAGGCGCGCAGATCCGATGCCATGACCGGCGCCGCCTTCAGCCGATCGACACCGGAAACGGTGGCGGTGTTGCCTTCCAGCGCGATGCGCGCGCCCATGCGGTTAAGTTCGTGGATCTGGATCAGGCGGTTTTCAAATACGGTCTCCGTCACTGTTCCGGTGCCACTGGCAATGGCGTTGAGCGCCGTAAACTGCGCCTGCATATCGGTCGGGAAGGCGGGATAGGGCGCCGTCTTGACGTGCACCGAACGCGGCCGATGTGCGGTCATGTCGAGCCCAATCCAATCATCGCCGTGCTCGATTTCGGCTCCGGCTTCGCACAACTTGAGCAGCACCGATTCCAGCAGTGCGGCACTGGTATTGCGCAGCTTGATCTTGCCGCGCGTGGCCGCTGCGGCTACCAGGTAGGTACCGGTCTCGATGCGATCGGGCATGATGCGGTACTCGCAACCGTGCAACTCATGTACGCCGTCGATCACCAGGGTATCGGAGCCAATGCCACTGATCTGTGCGCCCATATCGACCAGGCAACGTGCCAAGTCGACGACTTCCGGCTCGCGTGCAGCGTTTTCGATGATGGTGCGCCCCTCGGCCAGCGTCGCTGCCATCAGCAGATTCTCGGTACCGCCGACAGTGACAATATCCATGGCGATGCGGGCACCCTTGAGGCGACCGGAAGAGCTGGCCTTGATATAGCCACCCTCGATATCGATCTGTGCGCCCATCAATTCCAGTCCACGCAAATGCTGGTCGACTGGGCGACTGCCGATGGCACAACCGCCGGGAAAGGACACTTCGGCACGACCGAAGCGTGCTAGCAGCGGGCCCAGTACCAGAATGGAAGCGCGCATGGTCTTCACTAGCTCATAGGGAGCGCAAAATCCGCTGATATTGGCGTTGTCCACCTCGACGCGCATTTTTTCATCGATGATGGAGTCGATGCCCATGCAGCCAAGCAGCTCGATCATGGTGGTGATGTCGTGCAGATGCGGCAGGTTGGAGACACGCATCGGTTCGCCGGTCAACAGCGTCGCTGCCAGAATGGGCAGTGCGGAGTTCTTGGCACCGGAGATCTTGATCTCGCCGTTGAGGACGTTGCCGCCTTCGATAATTAATTTGTCCAACTTGAATATTCCTGAGGCGACATGGCCTTGATAATGACGGCATGCAGTGCGCCGCTGGTGATGAGGTCGGCCAGCGCGGCATAGACCATCTGCTGGCGTGCGACTGCGCGCACACCCTCAAAACGAGCACTCACCACCTGCACCGTAACGTAATAGCCATCGGTGTCCACGGCGACTTCCGCCGGCTCATCGGCGAAGGCCTGCAACACGCGCTGTCTGATATCTTCCAGCGCCGGTATTTCAGCCACTCACATCCTCCGGCGACCAGTTGGCGATGACCTGATCCAGATCTTCGTTGTAGCGTGTCGCCAGTTGGGCAAACTGGTTGCGGAAGGTGCGACCTAGATTGATACCCTCGATGATGACGTTATTTAGCAGCCAGCGCCCATCCGATCCCTTGCGCATGGCATAGACCACCTCGACTGCATCATCGCCATCGCTCAGTATCTGCTCGACGTTGACCATGGTCTGGCCTGCGTCTGCCGGCCTGGGTAGCGCTATTTCGAATTGCGTGTCGGTCACCCCGATCAGACCCCGGGCATAGGTTTCCACCAGCGACTTGCGAAACACCTCGACGAAGCGAGCACGCTGCTCGGCCGTCGATATCGCGTAATACCGCTGGTCCATTACCAGAAAAGCCATGCGTTCAAAATCGACAGCAGGTGCCACAGCCTCGTCGATGGCCTGATAAAAGGCCTGCGGATTCTGATCGAATAACGGCCGCGTATGCTCCATGGCGGCGAGCACGTCGCGCGAAACTTGCTCGATCACCTGATGGGGCTCGGAATCGGCGACGCTGGACTGCGCCCAGGCTCCGCCAGGAGCCAGAAACAGCGCCAGCAGCAAGCGCCAGTGCATCAATTTAGCCATGCTTGGTTACCTTGTTGGAGATGCCGTCTCTCCGCCAGAGGACGGCTGACAGCAAACCCGGCGAACTATACCATTGCGACCTCCCCAACAAAACGACCGGGCCGATGTCTGACTTACCCTCGCTGCTGCTAATTCTCGTCCTTGTTCTGGCCATTGCCGGCCTGGTCTGGACCGCCGATCGCTTTGTCGCCGGGGCTGCCGCCCTGGCTGAAGATCTCGGTGTATCGGCATTAGTCATCGGTCTGACCGTTGTGTCCATCGGCACCTCGGCGCCGGAAATCCTGGTGTCCCTGACCGCCGCGTTGTCCCAATCCACCGGTTTGGCCGTGGGCAACGCCCTGGGTTCCAACCTAGCCAATATCGGGGTGGTCCTGGGTCTGACCTGCCTGCTCTTCCCCATCCGCGTCGGAATGCGCGTGCTCTACCGCGAGATCAGCCTGATGCTGCTGGTCACCCTGGCCACCGGAGCCGTGCTGTACAACGGCTATCTCGGCCGCGGCGAGTCGCTGCTTCTGCTACTGGCACTTGCTGTCTTTATCTGGAGCACGCTGAAGTTTGGCGCGCGCGGCGATGCTCTGGTCGTGGTCGACACCGAGCTGGAAGAGCACATGTCGTTGCGCAAGGCTGTACTGACGACCCTGCTCAGCCTGATCGGCCTGCTGCTCTTCGCCAAGTTACTGGTCGGCTCGGCCACCGGCCTGGCCTTGCGACTGGGTGTCAGCGAATTGCTGGTCGGCATGACCATCGTGGCGCTTGGCACGAGCCTGCCTGAGCTGGCGGCGTCCATCGCCAGCTGTCGTATCGGCAAGACCGATATGGCGCTGGGCAATGTGGTGGGATCCAATATTTTCAATCTGCTGGCCGTGCTGCCGGCTGCCGGCCTGTTCGGACCGGCATTGATCGAGCGTGCCGCACTGCTGCGCGACTACGGCTTCGTGCTGGGTATCAGCCTGCTGCTTGGCGCGCTGTGCCTCGCCAGCGTTACAATAGGCCGCCAGTGCAGGCTGGGCAGATGGGCTGGCGGCATGTTCCTCGCCCTCTACTCTTTGTACTATTACCAGGTGTTTGCCTAATTGCCACACCCACCAGAGCCAGTAATTTGACCCAAGATTCCCGCTTCGACTATCTCCAATCTGCCCGGCGCACTATCGAGCTGGAGTCGGCCGCTGTCTCGGCGCTGCTGCAGCGCCTGGATCAAAGCTTTGTCAAAGCCTGCGAATTGATCCTGGCTTGCCAGGGTCGACTCATTGTCACCGGCATGGGCAAATCCGGCCATATCGGGCGCAAGATTGCCGCTACCCTGGCAAGCACCGGCACCCCGGCATTCTTTGTCCACCCCGCAGAGGCCGGCCATGGCGATATGGGCATGGTGACGCGCGACGACATGGTTTTGGCATTGTCCAATTCCGGTAGTACAACAGAAATTCTGACCCTCCTGCCGCTGCTCAAACGCATGGCCATTCCTCTGCTCAGCATGTCCGGCAACCTGGCTTCGCCCCTGGCCCGCGCCTCCGATGTCGCGCTGGACCTCAGCGTTGCGCAGGAAGCCTGCCCACTCGATCTGGCGCCGACCTCCAGCACCACAGCCAGTCTGGTTATGGGCGACGCCCTGGCCATTGCCCTGCTCGAAGCGCGCGGCTTCACCGCCGAGGATTTCGCCTTTTCCCATCCCAGTGGTGCACTCGGCCGCAAGTTGCTGCTGAAAACCGGCGATATCATGCACAGTGGCGAACGTCTGCCCTGCGTGAAACCCGAACTGCCGCTGAAAAATGCGCTGGTTGAAATGACGGCCAAAGGCCTGGGCATCACTTGCGTCGTCGACCCAGCCGACCGACTACTCGGCGTCTTTACTGATGGCGACCTGCGCCGCGCCATCGACCAGAATCTGGATGTCAATCAATTGCGCATCGACCAGGTAATGAACCGCACGCCCACGACTATCGCCTCTGAATCCCTGGCCGCGCAGGCGCTGGGCTTGATGGAAGAACGCAAAATCACGGCGCTGGTGGTGGTGGACGAGGCGGAACACGCCGTCGGCGTCATCCATATGCACGATATTTTGCGCGCGGGGGTCGTCTAACTGTGGCGAGCCTCTCCATCAAAGCCATCCGCCTGCTGGTTCTCGACGTTGACGGCGTGCTGACCGACGGCCGCATCACCTATGACTCCGAGGGTCGCGAACTCAAATCCTTTCACATCAAGGACGGTCTGGGCCTTAAGCTGGTTCGCTCAGCCGGACTGAAAACGGCCATTATTACCGGCCGTACATCGCCCATGGTGGAGCGACGCGCCCGCGAACTGGGTATCGACTGGATCGTGCAGGGCCGCGAGGACAAAGCCGAAGCACTGCAAGCTCTGGCGGAGGAACAGGGTTTCGCCCTAGCGGAAATCGCCTACATGGGCGACGACCTGCCCGATCTCGCTGCCGTTCAGATCGCCGGCCTGGGCTTAACCGTAGCCGATGGCCATGAACGCGTGCGCCAGGCAGCCGACTTTGTCACCCGCCTGCCGGGCGGCCGAGGTGCCGTGCGCGAGGCCTGTGAGTGGCTATTGCAACAGCAGGGCAAACTCAATGCCGTACTCGCCAGCTACGATTCCGCCTCATGAGCTGGCAGCGCTTCTTCCTCATTGCTTTTTCCGCCGTGCCGCTGTTGTTGGCGGCCTGGATCTGGAACCTGTCGGTCGAGCTGGGTCTGGTCGAGCGGTCTGCCGCGGCTGCCGTCGCTGAGAATTTGCCCGACCTGCTCGCCGACGAGGTCGTCTACCTGCAGTTTGATGTGTCCGGCATGCCGGTTCAGCGCCTTTCCAGCACTCGCGCGCTGGGCTTCAATCAGGGCGCCGAGGTGCGCCTGGATAGCCCCAGCTTGCTGGTAGTCAGCTCCGACGCCACGCGCTGGTCCGCGTCCAGCTTGCGCGGCTATATCGATCAACCGGGCGGCCGTCTTGATCTGGTTGGCGATGTTGTGCTCAACCGCCTCGGCGAAGCCGGCGCGCGTCTGATTACCTCTTCTCTGGCCTGGCTGCCGGCGTCGGCGACGGCCTTTACCAACGATGCCGTGGTGGTGGAATCACAGGGCAATCGCCTGCAGTCCCAGGGCATCAGCATCGATCTGGATCGGGCCAATTTCCACCTGGTTTCCCAGGTAAGGGGCACTCATGTTTTACCCTAGGGGCTGGGTGTTTTTGCTCGCGCTTATGCTGGCAATCCCTGCATTGGCGTTGGTGAGCGACAAGGATCAGCCCATACAGATTGAATCGGACAGTGCGGAATACCGCGAACCTGAGGGCCTGACCATCTATATCGGTAACGTGCGCCTGACCCAGGGCAGCATCCTGATTCAGGCTGATCGCATCACCCTGCGCGACAGCGAGGGGGAGCTGGCTATGCTGGTGGCAGAAGGTGCACCGGCAGCTTTTGAGCAGACCGTTAATGTCGCGGGTGATCGCGTAATCGCGCAAAGCAATCACATGGAATACAACCGCTTGGAGGCGATTCTCACCCTCAGTGAGGATGCCAGGCTGACCCAGCAGGGCGGCACTACTCTTAGCGGCAACCAGATTGTCTACGACGTGCAGCGCCATGTGCTGCGCGCAACCTCCCAGGGCGAGTCCAGCCAGGATCGGGTGCGTGTCACCATTCCTCCAGCCAGCCTGCAGGATCCTGCTAGGGATGCGCCTTGAGCCAGCTTAGTGCGAGACACCTGAAAAAACACTACGGACGTCGGGAAATCATCAGCGATGTTTCCCTGGATGTCGGTTCCGGCCAGGTTGTGGGTCTGCTCGGCCCCAACGGCGCCGGCAAGACCACCTGCTTTTACATGATCGCCGGACTGGTGCCCGCCGACGGCGGCACCATCCTCCTGGATCAGATTGATATCAGCACCCTGCCCCTGCATCGCCGCGCACGTTTAGGCATCGGCTATCTGCCACAGGAAGCCTCCGTATTCCGCCGTCTCAGTGTGCGGGACAATCTGATGGCCATCCTCGAGTCCCGCGCCGACCTGACGCGCCAGCAGCGCAAGGCTGCCGCCGATGAATTGCTGCAGGAGTTTCATATCGGCCATCTGGCGAAGAATCTGGGTATGTCCCTGTCGGGGGGCGAGCGCCGTCGCGTCGAGATCGCGCGCGCCCTGGCCATGAACCCCAAGTTCATCTTGCTGGACGAACCCTTTGCTGGTGTCGATCCCATTTCGGTGGGTGAAATCAAGCACATTATCGGGCACCTCAAGGATCGGGGGCTGGGCATCCTCATTACCGACCACAATGTGCGCGAGACGCTCTCGATCTGCGACAAGGCCTATATTGTGGGCGAAGGCACCATCATTGCCGATGGCGATGCGGGTACTATCATGTCTAATCAGCGGGTGCGCGAAATATATCTCGGGGCCGATTTCCGGCTCTGATGAAGCGCTTGAAAGCTCGCACGCACTTGGCGCCACATTGCACCCGGTTGCGGGTGCCGATACACTCGAATTTCCTGAGGTCACGACTTAGCGGATGAAGCAGTCATTACGTCTGGGCCTAAGCCTGCAACTGCGCATGACTCCGCAGTTGCAGCAGGCCATACGGTTGTTGCAACTCTCCTCGCTGGAACTCGAACAGGAAATCCAGGAAACGCTGTACAACAATCCCCTGCTCGAAGTGGATGAACAAGCCGAAATCGAGCTGCCGGAGCAACCCGAACCCAATGCCGCCGAATCGGATGCCGACGATGAACCGGACGAGATTCGCGAGCCCGAGTTCATGAGCCTGCGCGATGCCAGCAGCCATCAAGGCGACTACGACGACAATGCCGACATCGAGGACACCCACTCCCAGAGTCTGCAGGAATACCTGCTGTGGCAGCTCAACCTGACCAGCCTGACGCCGCTCGACTACCGCATCGGCGAAATTATCATCGACGCCATTGATGCCAGCGGCTTTCTCAGCGTTGAACTGTCCGACATTCTCGCGGCCCTGCCCGACCAGGATGTCGCCGAAGAAGACGTGGTGGCGGTGTTGCATCGCATTCAGCGCTTTGATCCGCCCGGGGTGGCGGCACGCAGCCTGAACGAGTGCCTGCTGGTGCAGTTAGACCTGCTCGACCGCAGCGATCCTGCAGTGGAAGTGGCGCGCGCCATTCTCGAACGCTATCTGGACCTGCTGCCGAAGACCGATGTCCAATCCCTGGCCAAGCGCATGCGCCGTGCAGCGGATGAGGTGGAAGCCGGCATGGGCCTGCTCAGATCACTCAATCCCAAGCCGGGCTACAACTGGGGCAGTGAATCGGCCGACTACATCGTGCCCGACCTGATTCTGGTCAAGCTGCACGGCAGGTGGCAGGTGTCGCTCAATTCGCTCATTCAGACCCGTTTGCGTGTCAACCCCGAGTACGCCTCCATGGCACGTCAAGCCGAGGAGCCCGGCACCAAGGAATACCTGCGCACTCACCTGCAGGAGGCGCGTTGGTTCATCCGCAGCCTGGAAAGCCGCAATGACACCCTGCTGCGCGTCGGGCGCGCCATCGTCGACCATCAGAGCGATTTTTTCGAGCAGGGTGCCGAAGCAATGCGTCCGCTGATCCTGCGCGATCTGGCGGAAAAGCTCGAGCTGCACGAAAGCACCATTTCGCGAGCGACCAGCCATAAATACCTGATGTCGCCACGCGGCATGTTTGAGCTCAAATATTTCTTCTCCAGCCAGCTGAGCACCACAACCGGTGGGGAAGCCTCCTCGACCGCTATTCGTGCATTGATTTCGCGACTCATTAAAGCGGAGAATCCGAGAAAACCCCTGAGCGATAGCCAGCTCACCAGCATGATTGAGGAGCATGGTATCCAGGTGGCGCGGCGCACGATTGCCAAGTATCGTGAATTGGAAGGCATACCACCTTCCAGTGAACGCAAACGCATCAGCGTGGTCTAGCCCGGCATTGCGGAATGCGAGCAATTCACTCCCTACACAGAATTTCAAAGGAGAGCACTATGCAACTAACGATCAGTGGACACCATGTCGAGGTTACCGATGCCCTGCGCGAATACGTTAATGCCAAGGTATCGCGGCTGGAGCGTCACCACGACGGCATCACCAATACCCATGTCATCCTGAGTGTCGAAAAACTGATGCAGAAAGCCGAAGCCACGCTGCACGTAGCGGGCGCCGATATCTTTGCCAATTGCGAATCCGAGGATCTCTATGCAGCCATCGATGCGCTGGCAGACAAGCTGGATCGCCAACTGATCAAACACAAAGAAAAGCACCGGGACCACTGACCCTATGACGCTCGATTCGATTATTGATGCCGGGCTGGTGTTCTGCCATCTCGATGCCGTCAGCAAAAAGCGCGTCTTTGAACACTTTGCGCAGCAAGTGGCAGAACTGGACACCGCCCTCGACAGCCAAGCCATTTTCGAGGGTTTATTTACCCGCGAAAAATTGGGATCCACCGCCCTGGGGAATGGCATTGCCATCCCCCATTGCAGGCTGCCGGGTGACAGCGTTTCGCACGCGGCACTCATTACGCTGGCAAAGCCTATCGACTTCGATGCACCGGACAGCCAGCCCGTCGATCTGCTGATTTTCCTGGTGGTCGCCGGCGACGCCACCCAGGAACATCTCAATATGCTGGCGACGATTTCGCGCGCGCTGTCCGACACCAGCTTCTGCCAGCGCCTACGCGCCTGCCAAAGCGATGCCGAGCTGGCCGCCATGATCCACAAAACCTCGACGCCCTAGCCAGAATGTCTGCGGAAGCCATGCACCTGGTGATCGTCACCGGCCGCTCCGGCTCCGGCAAGAGCTCGGCGTTGAATGTGCTGGAAGACGCGGGCTATGTTTGCATCGACAACCTGCCCATCAGTTTTCTTCCCGAACTGATTAACCACGAGCTGGCCGAAGGCAAGGTCAGGCAGCGCAACTTCGCCGTGGCCATCGATGTGCGCAATCCGTCGCGCGACCTGAAAAAAATCGGTGCGCATCTGCGTCGGGCAGAACTCGTGGGTGTACGCACCGACGTGATCTATCTGGATGCCGATACCCCGACTCTGATACGGCGTTTCAGCGAAACGCGCCGCAAGCATCCGCTGACCGATGAGCGCACCGACCTGGAAAGCGCGCTGCACCAGGAAGCTGAGGTGCTGAAACATTTTCGCGAACTTTCCAGCCTCAGTGTCGACAGCAGCCGGCTGTCGCCCGACGACCTGCACCGGCTGATCGGCAAGGCCATGAGCCTGGGCCCGCAGCGCGAGCCTCTGCTGCTCTTTCAATCCTTCGGCTTCAAGAATGGCGTACCCCAGGATGCCGATTTTGTCTTCGACGTGCGCTGCCTGCCCAATCCCCACTGGGAAGAAAAGCTGCGCAAACTGACTGGCAGGGACCAGCCGGTGGCCGACTATCTGTCGAATCTGCAGATCGTCAACGAGATGACCGACAGCATCAGCGATTTTCTGCAACGTTGGCTGCCGGCCTTTGAAACCGGTAGCCGCAATTATGTGACGATCGCCATCGGCTGCACCGGCGGCAAGCATCGCTCGGTCTATATCGCCGAGCAGCTCAAATCACGCTTTGCTTCCAAATTTGCCAACGTCCAAGTGCGTCATCGGGAGCTGGGGCAGTGATCGAGCGCAAGGTCACCATCTGCAACAAGCTCGGCCTGCATGCGCGCGCCTCGGCCAAGCTGGCGCAAACGGCAGCCGGTTTTGGCTCGCAGATTCGCATTGGGCCCGCACCCGACCAGCTGGCCGACTGCAAGAGCATCATGGCGCTGATGATGCAGGCGGCCGGCATCGGTTCGGAGTTGGTTCTGGTCGTCGAGGGAGAAGATGAAGAGCGAGCCGCGGAGGCGGTTTGTGCCCTGATAGCCGACAAGTTTGGCGAAGGCGAATAGTTCAGGGGTCCACTGAAATCTTCCAATAAAAAGGGCAGCCGAAGCTGCACTTGCTGTATTCGGTGCGCAGCTGCTGGTCGAAGCTGTTTTCGTCGAGCCAGCGCGTTGCACCTGTTAGTGGAAATTGACGCGCAACGTCGAGCGCAGCCTCCAGGCTGTAGCCGGGGCCTAGCAGCAGGCCGCCCGAATCGGCGTCGACCAGCACGCGATGGGTGCGGGCAAATTCAAAGGGCAGCTGCCGGGTAGTGGTTTCCGTTTCCATGCCTTGCCTGTGTTGTGCGCCCCTGGTTTTCTGAGGCGCCGATTTTCTTACCGGATTATGTCACTTCCGTGAATCAGGCAGCCAGCCGACAGGGGCCAACTGCACAGCTTTTCCCTAAAAAAACCAGCGATCTGCGATAATGCCCGCCGGAATGTGCGCAGCAGGGAGTCGGTTTTGAAAGTCAGTGTGTTTGGCATCGGCTACGTGGGTTTGGTTCAAGCAGCCGCACTGGCCGATGTGGGCCACAAGGTGGTGTGCGTGGATGTGGATGCCAACAAGGTGGCCCGCCTGCAGCAGGGCGAAATTCCAATCTACGAGCCGGGCCTGGAAGAGCTGGTCAAATCGGGCGTCGCCGAAGGCCGCCTGAGCTTCACTACCGACGCCAAGGCGGGCGTGGAACATGCCCGGCTGCAGTTCATCGCCGTAGGCACCCCCCCCGACGAAGACGGCTCAGCCGATCTCAAGTATGTGCTGGCCGTGGCCGAGACCATCGCCACCCATATGGCGGATAACCGCGTTATCGTGACCAAGTCCACCGTGCCGGTGGGTACCGCCGACAAGGTGCGCGCCCGCGCCCAGGCAGTGCTGGCGCAGCGCGGGTCCAGTCTGCGTGTCGACGTCGTCTCCAACCCCGAATTTCTCAAGGAGGGTGCAGCGGTCAACGACTGCATGAAGCCCGACCGCATCATCATCGGCACCGACAACGAGGAAGCCGAGCAGCTGCTGCGCACGCTCTACGCGCCCTTTAATCGCTCCAACGACCGCATAATTCACATGGATATCCGCTCGGCGGAGCTGACCAAGTACGCTGCCAACTGCATGCTGGCGACCAAGATCAGCTTTATGAACGAGATGGCCAATATCGCCGAGGCGCTGGGCGCCGACATCGAGCAGGTGCGTCACGGCATTGGCTCCGATAGCCGCATTGGCTATTCCTTTATTTATCCCGGTTGCGGCTATGGCGGCTCCTGTTTCCCCAAGGACGTGCAGGCGCTGATTCGCACCGCTGATCAGGTCGCATTCGATGCGGAACTGCTGAAGTCGGTGGAAGCAGTGAACTACCGCCAGAAACAGGTCTTGTTCAAGCGTATCAACGAACACTTCAAGGGCCAGCTCGAAGGCAAGACCTTCGCGCTGTGGGGCCTATCCTTCAAGCCCAACACCGACGACATGCGCGAAGCCTCCAGCCGCGTGCTGATGGAAGCCCTGTGGCAGGCCGGCGCCAAAGTGCAGGCTTTCGACCCGGAAGCCATAGGCGAGACGCGGCGCATCTATGGTGAACGCGATGACCTTAGGCTCTGCGAACATCGCGAAGACGCGCTGCAGGGTGCCGACGCGCTGGTGATCTGTACCGAATGGAAGGTATTTCGCGCGCCCGACTTCGATCTGTTGAAGGCCAGCCTGAGTGCCCCGTTGATTTTCGACGGTCGCAACATGTACGACCCGGTTGAACTCAGGGCGCTGGGCTTCCACTACTACGGCATCGGTCGCGGCGACAGCGTCAGCGGAGCGCGCGACAGCTGATGGCCATCCTGGTCACCGGCGCTGCCGGTTTTATCGGCTTCCATCTCAGCCAGCGCCTGTTGGCGCAGGGCCAGGAAGTGGTTGGGCTGGACAACCTCAACAGCTATTACGACCCGCGTCTTAAGCAAGCGCGTCTGGCACAACTCACCCCGCAGGCCAATTTCCATTTTGTCCAGGCGGCGCTGGAAGACGAGGCAGCGCTACAGGCTTGCTTTCGCCAGCACAGCTTCTCCCACGTGGTGCATCTGGGCGCCCAGGCGGGCGTGCGCTATTCGCTGGAGAATCCGCGTGCCTACATCGACTCCAATATCAGCGGCACCCTGAATATTCTGGAATGCTGCCGCCACAGCGACGCACTGCAGCACCTGATTTATGCATCCTCCAGCTCGGTGTACGGCATGAACACCAAGCAGCCCTTTGCCACAGACGACCCGGTGGATCATCCGGTTTCGCTCTACGCCGCCACCAAGAAATCCAATGAACTGATGGCGCACACCTATGCGCATCTCTACGGCATTCCTGCTACCGGGTTGCGCTTTTTTACCGTGTACGGCCCCTGGGGCCGGCCCGACATGGCTTACTGGCTCTTTACCCAGGCCATTCTCGAGGGCAAGCCCATCAAGGTGTTCAACCAGGGCCAACTGAAACGGGATTTCACCTATATCGACGACATCGTCGAGGGCATAGTGCGCCTGCTCGATCATCTGCCCGAGCCGGCACTGGGCGAAGAGGCGCAGCGCGCCTCGCGCAGCTGGGCACCCCACCGCATCTACAATATCGGCAACAACCAGCCGGTGGCCCTGCTCGACTTTATTCAGACGCTGGAACAGGCGCTCGGCAAAAAGGCCATTCAGGAGATGTACCCCATGCAACCGGGCGATGTGCTGGCCACCTGGGCCGATATCGACGACCTACAGGCCGCCATCGGCTACCGCCCCGCTACCCCGCTGGCCGTCGGTTTAGGCAGTTTTGTGGACTGGTATCGCCGCTTCTACGGCTAATTCGCCACAATATATTCCCTTATTTACAACCTGTTAGCCATCTGACTCTCGGCTTTCAATGCTTTTTTGTGCAATACACAAAAAAGTTGTTGACAGTCCCTGCAATTTGCATAGGATAGCTTCTAGTGCAATGCACAATTTATGGAGTCCGATATGAAAACCGACATGATGATTTCCTTCAGCGACTACGGCAAAACTGCTCTGGCCGCTGCCAAAGAGCTGGTTGAAATCAACAGCAAACTGATGGGCAAAGTGCTGGACGCCCAGATTTCCCTCGCGAACCTCTATGTAGAAAGCGGCGAGAAGCAGCTGGAAACTGTGCAGGCAGTGACGGACCCCAAGGAATACATGAGTGCGCAAGCCGCGCTGCTGGAAGATTACGCTGCCAAACTGGCCGACGCCGCCCAAGCCAACGTGAAACTGGCACAGGAAGCGAGCGAAGAATTGAAAGGCTGGTTTGAGAAGGGCATGAAGACGGCAGACAAGGCCGTGAAGAAAGCCGCCGCCAGCGCCGCTCCGGTTGCCCCGAAGAAGCCTGCCGCGAAAAAAGCCCCGGCCAAAAAGCCGGCTGGCAAGGCAGCCGCCTGAGGCGAACGAACCCCCTCTAGAGTAGATATCAATCCTCTTGAATCTCACTCTATTTAGCCCGCGAAATTCGCGGGCTTTTTTTTGCCGGAACCACCTCGGCATCAGGCTTTTCTGCGAAAGCTAACCTATCTATATCTCCATACGGCCATTAAACTTATGCGCTAAAGTTAAACCCCAATTTAGCTCGAGTTATGCCGCATCTCTCCGCCATTGCAGGTCTTCAGGAGGCGCTTGAAAGCGGCACCCTGGCGCGTGTGCGGCATATGTTGAACGGCCTGTCGGCGTCGGAGATCGCCCAGGTTCTAGAGGCCTCGCCACCGCACGATCGCGATGTGCTCTGGGAGTTGCTCGACGAGGGCGTCGAAAGCGAGGTGCTGCAGCGTCTCGACGAGGATGTGCGTAATTACATCCTGGCCAAGATGGACACCTCCGAGGTTGCCGCTCTGGCTGAGGAATGGGATGCGGACGACATCGCCGACATCCTGCAGCAGCTGCCGGATCGGGTCACGCAGGAAGTGCTCGAACTGCTCAGTCTGCAGGATCGCCACCGCGTCGAATCCGTTCTCACCTACCCCGAGGACACCGCCGGTGGTCTGATGAACACCGACACCATTACGGTGCGGCCGGATCTCACCATCGACGTGGTGCTGCGCTATCTGCGCCGCCACGAGGAAATGCCGGAGATGACTGACTGCCTGTTCGTGGTTAATCGCGATGATCTTTTGATCGGCCGTCTCTCGGTCAGCAAAATCCTTACCGCCAATCCCAACACGCCGGTCTATCAGTTGCTGGACAGCGATACCCACGCCATCACGGCGGACATGTCGGATACCGAAGTGGCCAAACTGTTCGAGCGCAACGACTGGATCTCGGCACCAGTGGTAGATGAGAACCGTCATCTGCTCGGTCGTATTACCATCGACGACGTGGTGGACGTGATTCGCGAAGACGCCGACCACTCGCTGCTGGGCATGGCCGGTCTGGGCGCGGACGAGGAGACCTTTGCTTCGCTGTCGCGATCGGCGCCGCGCCGCATGATCTGGCTCGGCATTAACCTACTGACCGCGCTGGCCGCTTCGGCGGTGATCGATCAGTTTCAGGCGACCCTGGACAAGGTTATTGCGCTGGCCGTGCTGATGCCCATCGTCGCCAGCATGGGCGGCGTGGCTGGCACCCAGACGCTGACCGTGGTCATTCGCGGCATGGCACTGGGCCATATCCAGCGCAACAATATGAACTGGTTGCTGAATCGCGAGTTTCTGATGGGCGCGATGAATGGCCTGTTTTGGGCGCTGGTGGTCGGCGTGGTTGCTGGCATCTGGTTCAGCGACCCGCTGCTGGCAGTAATTATTGCCGCGGCCATGACCATCAACCTGATTGCTGCGGCCGTGTCGGGCGTGCTGTTGCCGGTTGCCCTGCGCCGCGTCAATATCGATCCGGCGCTGGCCGGCAGTGTGGCGCTGACTACGGTCACCGACATCGTCGGTTTTCTCAGCTTCCTCGGACTGGCGACCTTTTTCTATGGATGAAGAAAATTTTTACGAACGGCCCTCCAAGTCGGCGGCCAAGCGCGCTCACCAGGCGCGACAGGCGCTGGTGGAGCAGCTGTGTAAAGTTAAGGA
>JAYQPQ010000008.1:21023-38104 GCA_038145405.1 Porticoccaceae bacterium
GCGCCAGCTGGATCTACCCGAACTGTTTCGCGATGAGCTGCAGCTCGCGCGCAGCATGAAAGGCAGCAGTGCACGCAACCGCCAGATCCGCTTTCTCACCACCCTCTTCAACGATCTCGATGAGACCCAACAGCTGGCTGTGGAACAAATATTGAATCGGCCTTAGGGACTTATTCAGAGGTTCCTTAGTTGTCCCTGATGGTAGATTCGAACACCCGCCCCGTGCGTACATCCGGGTCGTCGATAGCTCCGCTAATGCGGTAGCTGACGCTGGTCAGGCTATCCACTTCTTCCTGAAACAGCTTGCCGATCAACCACACCCCGGCAGCAGCCGGTAGCCCGGCAACCAGTCCGGTCACCCAGGTCATGTTCTCGCGCAGGGGCAAGGTGGCCACCAGCTGGGCATCCACGCGGTCCTGATTGAGGTCGACCTGGCCATCAAAGCGCATGCGTCCTGAAGTCAGACGGGCGTCTACCGGCGTCAAGGTGCTCAGCACGCCCTCGTCCAGCACAAAGTCGCCGCGCACCGAATCGTAGCGCGTGCCGCGGGCGGTAAGGTCGGAAAAGTCAAACTGCAACCGGCGCGCCCAGGAGTTGATATTGAACAGGCCGATCACCCGCATCAGCGCCGTGCCCACACCTTCCTGGGTGGCAAATTCGCCATTCTGCAGGCGCACGCCGAGAATGCCGGACATCGGCTGGGCGACGGCCTGGGTGGGCGAGCCGGGCCAGGCAAAGGAACTGTAGAAGCTGCCGGATTGGCTGGTGATAAGCGCTGGCTGATTGATCAGGGCAAACACCTCGACCAAATTGGCGAATTCCAGCGACAAATCCAGCTGGGTCAGCTGCTGGTCGCCCTCCTGCGTCCACAGCAGCCGGCTGGCCTGCTCGGCGCCAATCACCCGAATATTACCGATGCTGGCATTGAGATCGCGAATTTGCACGCCGGTATCGACCGGCAGCATTTCAAAGGTCCAGTTGCCCAGACGGCGCTCGCCGGAGCGCAGGTCGTCGATACCTACGCGTAGATGGGGCAACGTCCGTGGATCGGCCTGCTGAGCGGGGGGTTCGCCGGCCCGCCAGACTGCCAGATCCAGATGACTCAACTGCAACGTCGGCACCGGGCCGGGGCCAAGTTGATAGATGCCCTGCCCCCAGGTGGCTGCAAAATCGACCTGCCAGTCGCTGCTCTCGCCCTGTGACAGTACCGCATGTACCGCTCCCAGATCGCGGCCGCCGAGATGGGTCTGCTTGGTGGATATTTCGATGCGAGGATCCAGATTCAGGGCGACACCTCCGCCATCGTTGCCGCTGAGCAGGTGCGTCCACTCTTCAACCTGCAGGTCAGCCAGGCTGGCCAGCCCGCTCAAGCGACCAGCGACCAGCGCTGGCGCATCGGCACCCAGTCCCAGGCTGACCGCCTCCAAGGGCCCATTCAGCTGCCGCCGGATGCTGGCCTGCAGCAAGTCGCCCAAGCGAAATTCCAGGTTATTGCGCTGACCAAAGGTCTGGCTGCGCAGCGTCAAGGGCAGAGGTTGTTCGGCCGTCTTGTTCAGTGGAGCAGGCAGGTCGCTGCTCACGCCCTCCAGGCTGGATTGAAATTCATAGTTGGTGCCTTGACTGTTGGCTCCGCCCAATCGAATGGTGCCCGACAGAGGCGCCCTGCCCTGGGTGTGCGCGAGCCAATCGGTCTGCAACCACGCGCCGAGCTCCAGCATCGGAACCTGGGTGTCGATCTGCACTTCCACCTGCGCATCGCTGCGAATACTCAGCATCAGCGGCTCCGACCAGAGTTGGGCGCTGATTGCATCGGCCCGGAGTCCCCGATCGTCGTAGTGCAGCAGGCCTTGGATGTCGGTAAGTTGCAAGCGCTGATTGGCCAGGTACAGCTCATTGCCCTGCAGTTCCGCTTCGACCTCGGCTTGCAGCGCCTCGCGCGGAAAACTGGCCTGCAGGGGAAAAGACAATTGTGCGTGTCCGCCCAATTCGCCAGACAGATCGAAGCCATCCAGCCCGGCGCCGATGCGATTGCGCACCGGCGTTTGTCTGAGCAGGTTCAATATCTGGTTGCCCGGCCCGACAAAGGCGGTGTCGATGGCGATGCGCGAGGTACGCGTGTCGATGTCAATGCGCGCGCCGCTGACATCGATGGCATCGAGTCGAGCGCGGTTGGCAGTTACCCGAATGTTGGCGTTGTCGATTCCCAGATCCGCGTCGACGCCGGTCAGGCCCGGCCAGCCACGGGCAAAACGCAGGTCGGAGTCGGTCATGGCCAGGCGTAATTGCAGATTGCGTTCCAGCTCTGTGCCCTGAATTTTGCCGCGATAGAGGAAAGCCGCTTCGGGCACCCGCCCGTCGCCGAGGTAAGCATCGAGCCAATCGCGCACTACCTGGGGAACCCGGCTGGGGACAAGGCTGCGCCAATGCTCTGCAGATGAGTTCGCCAGACCGATTTCCAGGGTCAGGTCGGTGGGAAAGGCGCCGCGGCGCGAGGGTGCTTCGACGCGAAAGGCTCCGAAAATTTCACCCTGAGTTCCGCCGATTGCCAGATCATCGGCGAAGACCTGCACTGCACCGCGCGCGCGATCAAAGGACCAGGCCACCTTGCCACGCATCCAGTCGTGCTGCAGAGGCTGATCGTAGATCGCTTCGTAGTGTGGAGCTACCTGCTCGGCCTCGACCTGCACAAAGCCCGCAAATGCCTTTGTCTCAAAATAACCGGATAGATTGGTTACAGCGGGTGCCCGCACAAAGGCATCCAGATCTACATTCTGCAAATTGCCGCGCAGCAGAAAGCTGTTGAAGGGGTCGGTGATGTCCAGCGCCAACTGCAGATGACGCAGCGTGCCGCGCGGATTGAGCATGGCCAGGACCTCGGCCAGACGCCCCTGAAGCAGATCGTATTGGCGCAGCTGGGCGTAGAGCTCGCCGATCTCGAGGCGGTCAGTGGCCAGGCGCAACTGCCGTGGATCCTGCTCCACTCCGCGTCGCAGGCTGAAATCAAAAACGGGCACACTCTGCTGATTCAGTGTCAGCACCGGATCGACCAGATCGATGCGGCTCTCATCGCCATAGGCCAGGGTGCCGGCCAGGCTGGACTCCCAGCTGATCTGCAGGGGAGTGTCGGTGCCGGTGGGCAAGTCCAGATTAGCAAGTGCGAGGCGGCCGGAAAAATCGGCCAGCCAGCCCGGCTGTATAGCAAACCAGACCTCGCCTTGCAGATGTGTATCGGCTTCGCTGATGGCGGCAGTTTCGCCGATGCCAAGCTGGGCAAAGAGCATAGCCAAGGGATCGTCGAGCTCGCTGCCATCAAACTCTAGGTAAGCTCTGCCTAAGGCGCCGGCTGCCAGATCCGCTTCCCCGCCCAATTCCACAACCAGGCTAGCCCGATTGACGTCGGAATCGACCGAGGCGCGGGTCACCAGACGATGGAAATCGCCGCTGTTTTCGAGCCGCATTTCATCCAGCTGCAGGTCGATACGGCGCCCGGAAAAAAATTCCAGTTCGACCTGGGTATTCCGGATCAGAATACGGCGACTCTGGCTGAGCGAGTTCAGCAGTTGGGTGCGGGGTTGATTGCCCAACTGGGCCGAACCGGTAAGGCTGCCCAGGCGCCAGCGTCCATCGCTGGTTTCGCGCAGCAGCAGCGCGAGGCCACCGATCTCCATTTCGCGCACCACCAAAGTGCGGTGCAACAGGCTTCGTAGATAATCCGGTTCGAGCACCATGGAATCCATGGTCAGGAAGGCGGCTTCTCCGCCGATGCGAGCCGAGGTCAGGCTGATGCGTGGCAGCGCGCCCTTCCAACTGCCGGATACCTGGCTGGCGGTAACGGGTGCCGCCAAATAGTCGCTAAGCCATTGCTGAATGGCCAGCTGATAATCGGCCAGCTGGTTGACCAGAAAGCGCCCGGCCAGCAACAGCAGAGTGGCGGTTACCATGGCGATAACCAGAGTCCACTTGGCAAAGTCGGCACATTGGCGAATATAGCGACGCATACATCTATATTAAACGGGGATAATGATCAAACGGGGATAATGTCAAATTGCTCGCGTGGATAGTGAGTTTCTGCCTTGAATTCGACCGGGCGACCGGTCATTTCCACCAGTTCGCTAACGCGGTCCGACGCATCGTCCTGAATACGGGCCACCACGAGCTCGTTGGCCAGTACCAGCAGCCGCTCGGATTCAAATTGGCGCGACGCGCGCAGCAGCTCGCGATAGATTTCCAGGCAGAGGGTTTCCAGCGTCTTCACCTGACCGGAACCGGCACAGGCCTCGCAGGGTTCACACAGCAGATGGCCAAGGCTTTCGCTGGTTCGCTTGCGTGTCATCTCCACCACACCAAAGGCTGACACCCCAGCGATTACCGTTTTGGCGCGATCGCGTTCGACTGACTTTTCCAGCGCTCGCATGACTTGGCGGCGGTGTTCGGCGCTCTGCATATCGATGAAATCGATAATGATGATGCCCCCCAGATTGCGCACCCGCAGTTGCCGGGCCAGCGCCGAGGCGGCTTCCAGATTGGTGCGGAAAATGGTCTCCTCGAGGTTGTGGGTGCCGACAAAGGTGCCCGTATTGATATCCACCGTGGTCATGGCTTCGGTCTGCTCGATGACCATGGAGCCTCCCGACTTGAGTGGCACCTGGCGCTGCAGGGCCTTGCCGATTTCATCCTCGACGCTATACAGATCGAAAAGCGGACGGGCACCCTCGTAATGCTGCAGCCGCGGCAACAATTCCGGCGAATAAGTCTCGGCAAAAGCGCGCGCCTTGGCGAATCCCGTTGCCGTGTCCAGGCGAATGCGCTCTACCTGAGGTCCGGCCATGTCGCGCAAGGCCCGAATCTCCAGCGGCAGATCGCTGTAAACCAAACTAGCCACCGGCGCCCCAGGCAAGGACTGCTCCAGTGCCGACCAGCGCTTGGCCAGGTACTGCATATCCTTGGCCAGGTCCCCGACGCTGGCAGTCTCCCCCACCGTGCGCAGAATGAAGCCACCAGAGATGCCATTGTCGCGTGCCAACTTTTCGATGCAGTCGCGCAGTCGCTGACGCTCCAATTCACTTTCGATGCGCTGACTAATGCCGACATGGCTGCCGCGCGGCGAGAACACCAGATAACGCGAGGACAGCGATAAATAGGCGCTCAGTCGCGCGCCCTTGGTGCCGAGTGGCGCCTTGACCACCTGCACCAGCACCGGCTGGCCCTCGTGCACCTTCTGCAGGATGTCACGCTGTTCATCGCCCGAGGGAATATCCGCAGCGTGCAGAAAGCCACTGCGTTCGAGCCCCAGATCGACAAAGGCAGCTTGCATCCCGGGCAGCACCCGGATCACCTTGCCGCGATAGATATTGCCGACCAGGCTGACCGAACTGGAACGCTCGATCTGCACTTCCTGCAGCAACCCGTTCTCGACCAGAGCTACCCGGGTTTCCCCTGGCGCCAGATTGATCAGCAGCTCTTCACTCATGCGTCGGCGCCGTCAGCCAGTAGGCTTCTCCAAATCGACTAAGCAACTCGGCGGTTTCCAGCAGCGGCAGGCCGACGACGGAGCTGTAGCTGCCCTGAATGCTCTCGACAAAGACCGATCCAAGCCCCTGTATGGCATAACCGCCGGCCTTGTCAGCGGGCTCTCCGCTGTCCCAATAGGCCTGCATTTCCGCCGGCGTGAGCGAGCGCAGGCGGACCTGGGATACCACCACCCGGGCTTCTACCTGCTCGCCGTCTGTCACCGCGACCGCGGAGAGCACTTCGTGCACGCGACCGCCCAGCGTCAGCATCATGTCGCGATGCTCACCGGCATGGCCCGGCTTGCCGAGCAGTTGCCCACCAAGAGTCACTGTAGTGTCCGCCCCCAGAGAAAGCCGGCAGGCATGGTGAGATGCATAGCGCTGCCAGCCTTCGCGGGCCTTGGCGATTGCCAGCCGCTCCACGTAGTCAACCGGACCCTCGGCGGGCAGAGGACTTTCATCCAGATCAACCGGCCGAGCCAGAAAAGTGACGCCAATCTGGCGCAGGAGATCGGCCCGCCGCGCCGAAGCAGATGCCAGCAAAATCACGCCGGCCGCCAGTGTTCAAACCAGCGCACGAGGATGACGAAGGGTATCCAGACCACTGCCGTCACCAAGGAGGAGGCCAACGCGTCGAGCGAGGGCAGGATGCCCAGGTTAAGGGCCGCCATCCAGCTGTACTGGATTTTCAGTAATAGCAGCAGCATCAGCACCAGTGGTAATTGGGCTGGCGGCGAAGCCAGCTTCAGACGGTCGCGAAAAAACTGCAGTAGCCAGCAGATCAGCAGCAGGCCCAGGGCGTGTTGGCCCAGAGGGGCAAGCGAAACCAGGTCCTGCAGCAGCCCAATGCCGAAGGCGAAACCCAGCGGAAAAGGCAACTCGCGGTAAGTGCCCAGATAGAGCATCAAAAGTGCGACGTAATCGATGCGCACCTGGCCGAGCAAGGGTACGGGAATAACGTAGATCAGCAGGGCCAGAACAACCATAAGGGCATCCGAAACCGGGGACACGGGGCGCAGTTCAATCATGGCTGATCAGCTGCCGGCGTTTCCAGCGAGGTCTTGTCGGTAAAGAGCACCAGCATATGGCGCACCGACTGCAGATCGACTGCCGGTTGCAACAGCACTTCGAGATAGGGCGAAGCGTCGGGGTGGGAAACGGAAATCACTTCGCCGACCGGAAAGCCCTTGGGAAATCGGTCGCCAAGCCCGGAAGTAATCAAGCGGTCGCCGACGCGAAAATCCAGGGTTTGCGGCACATTGCGCAGCCTCAGGGTATCGAAGGCTCCGGTGCCCTCGGCGATGGCACGCAGACCGCTGCGCTCCAGTTGCACCGGTACGGCGCTATTGCGATCCGAAATCAGCAACACTTCGCTGTAATCGGTGCCCACGTTGACCACCTGGCCGACCAGACCCTCATTGTCGATCACCGGCTGGCCGGGGCGCAGATGCTGCAGGCGACCACGATTGACGATGATGCGATGGGTCTCGACGTCGGGTGGGATGCCGACCAGTTCGGCGATCAGCACCCGTGCCTGCACCAGCTCGGCGGCGTTAAGCAGTTGGCGCAAGCGCACGTTCTCCGCCATCACATCGGCCATGGTGGCAGAGCGGCCCTGCAGTATCAGGTTTTCATCCTGCAACCGCTGCACTTCATCCAGCAGCTCTTCGCGATCGGAAAAACTGGTGCGCGTCCACTCGCCGATTCGCGAGGGCAGGTCGGTTACACGATAGAGGGGAGCGACCAGATCGAGGGCCAGGGAACGTACCGGCGCCAGCCAGTTGGTAAAAGCGCTGACGAAAATCAGCACCAAGGCAATCAGCACCAGCACCAGGAGGCCGGCGTGCGAGGTCGGTCCGCGGCGAAAGATGTGTCGCTCATTCGCCATCTGGAACTCTCCCCGTGCGTCTTTCCCCCAAGGCGGCTACCGATCGCAATCGCTAGTAAGAGAGCAAATCGAGATGCCTCTTGTCGAGCATTTCCATGGCTTTACCGCCGCCGCGCGCGACGCAGGTCAGCGGATCTTCAGCGACAATAACCGGCAAACCGGTTTCGTGCGTGAGCAGGCGATCCAGGTCGTTGAGCAAGGCGCCGCCGCCGGTAAGCACAATGCCGCGCTCGGCAATATCGGATGCCAGTTCGGGCGGCGACTGCTCGAGGGCGCGCTTGACGGCCTGCACGATGTTAGCCAGTGGTTCCTGCAGCGCTTCCAGCACTTCGTCATTGGTCAATGTAAAGCTCTTCGGCACGCCCTCAGCCAGATTGCGGCCGCGCACGTCGATTTCGCGCACTTCGCTGCTGGCAAAGGCAGTGCCAATTTCATGCTTGATGCGCTCGGCGGTGGCATCGCCGATGACGCTGCCGTACTTGCGCCGCACATAGTTGACGATAGCTTCATCGAAACGATCGCCGCCAATGCGCACCGAATCGGAATAAACGGTGCCGCTCAGCGACAGAATGGCAATCTCCGAGGTGCCGCCACCGATATCCACCACCATGGATCCGCTGGCCTCCTCGACCGGCAGGCCGGCGCCGATGGCGGCGGCCATGGGTTCGTCGATCAGATGCACCTCGCGCGCGCCAGCGCTCAAAACCGATTCGCGGATGGCGCGTTTTTCCACTTCGGTAGCCTGGCAGGGAACGGCAACCAGTACCCGCGGGCTGGGGGTAAACCACTTGGCCTCATGCACCTTCTTGATGAAGTACTGCAGCATCTTCTCGGTGACCTGAAAATCCGCGATGACGCCATCCTTGAGCGGGCGGATGGCGACGATGTTGCCCGGCGTGCGGCCCAGCATACGTTTGGCTTCCAGGCCCACCGCCTCGACAATTTTCTGCCCGTGGATATGGCGAATGGCTACCACGGAGGGCTCATTCAGTACGATACCCTTGTCTCGCACATAGATGAGCGTGTTAGCCGTACCCAGGTCTATGGAAAGATCATTGGATACCAAGCCGCGAAGATACTTCATCATGGTTAATTTTCCGAATGCGTAGCAAACCCTCCATTGCGGAGGATTAAAGCCACGGAATGTACCAACGCCGGGGATTCAGGGCAAGCCGCAAGTATGATAAGTTACGGCCTCGTTCCGCTTTTACCGCCCGACCGGAAACTCCCATGTCGATTGACGCAAAAGGTGTCGAAAAGCTCGCCCAGTTGGCGCGCCTCGATATTTCAGAGAAGGACATTGCCGCCACCACGCGCAGCATCGGCGAAGTCCTGAAGCTAGTCGACCAGCTGCAGCAGCTCGACACCCGCCAGATTGAACCCCTGTCCCACCCGCTCGACGCCAAACAGCGCCTGCGCGCCGACCGGGTGACCGAGACCAACCAGCGGGATGCCTTCGAGGCGCTGGCGCCGCTGTGCGAAGACGGACTTTACCTGGTTCCAAGAGTCATCGAATAGTCATGCATAACAAGACACTTCGCGAGATCAGCAACGACCTCGCCAGCGGCCTGTACAGCAGCGAGGAAATCACGGGCGAACTGCTGGCCCGCTGCGAGCGGCTGAACGGCGCCCTGAATGCCTTTATCAGTATCACGCCCGAGCTGGCATTGGCGCAGGCGCGCCAGGCCGACGCCCGCCGCGCCAAGGGCGACGCTGCCGCCCTGACTGGCGTACCCATGGCGCACAAGGACATTTTCTGTACCCAGGGCATCCGCACCAGTGCCGGCTCACACATGCTGGACAACTTCATTTCGCCCTACGATGCCACCGTGGTGGAGCGGTTAAAAGCCGACGGTATGGTGTGTCTAGGCAAAACCAACATGGACGAGTTCGCTATGGGCTCCTCCAATGAAACCAGTTGGTACGGCCCGGTGCACAATCCCTGGAAGAAGGGCGCGGTTCCGGGCGGCTCTTCGGGCGGCTCAGCTGCCGCCGTGGCAGCGCGCATGGTGCCCGCCACGACCGGTACCGACACCGGCGGCTCCATTCGCCAGCCGGCATCGCTGTGCGGCATCACCGGTCTCAAGCCCACCTATGGTCGGGTATCCCGCTGGGGCATGGTGGCCTTTGCTTCCAGCCTGGACCAGGCTGGTCCGATGGCGCGTACGGCTGAGGATTGCGCCCTGTTGCTGCAATCCATGGCCGGCTTTGACGAACGCGATTCCACCTGTATGGATTATTCGGTTGAGGATTATCTGGCGGCGCTGGAACAGCCTCTGGCAGGCTTGCGCATCGGCCTGCCGCGCGAATATTTCAACCATGGGCTGGATCCCGCCATGGGCGCCCTGCTGCAGGCCGCTGCCGATCTGCTGCAGGCTCAGGGTGCGACGCTACACGAGGTGAGTCTGCCGCACGCCGACCTAGCGATTTCAACCTACTACATCATTGCGCCGGCCGAGTGCTCCACTAACCTGTCGCGCTACGACGGCGTGCGCTATGGCTACCGCTGCAAGGATCCCGCCAACCTCATGGATCTGTATTGCCGCAGCCGCAGCGAAGCCTTTGGCGACGAGGTGAAGCGGCGCATCCTGGTCGGCACCTATGTGCTGTCCGCCGGTTTCTACGACGCCTATTATCGCCAGGCACAAAAGGCGCGGCGCCTGATCAACAATGATTTCGCCAGCGCCTTCGAAGCCGTCGACCTGATTCTCTGCCCTTCGGCGCTGGGTGCGGCCTTCGACATGGGCAGCAAGACCGCTAACCCGGTGGATATGTATAAAGAAGATCTCTACACCATTCCGGTCAACCTGGCTGGGCTACCGGCCCTGACAGCACCATGCGGCTTTATCAACGGCATGCCAGCCGGCCTGCAGCTGGTGGCGCCGCACTTCGCCGAAGCCCGTTTGCTGCAAGTGGCTCACCAGTATCAGCAATTGACGGACTGGCACTTGGCTCGACCCGATATGCGTATCTGGGGAGAAAGCTCATGAGCTGGGAGACCGTCATTGGCCTGGAGGTGCACATCCAGCTCAATACCCAATCGAAGATTTTCTCCGGATCGGCGACCAGCTTTGGCGGCGATCCCAATGTGCATGCCTCGGCCATCGATCTGGCCCTGCCGGGCACCCTGCCAGTATTAAATGAGGCTGCTGTGTCAATGGCCATCGAGTTCGGTCTGGCCGTCGATGCGCCGATCAATCCGCACTCGGTATTCGAGCGCAAAAACTACTTTTATCCCGATCTACCCAAGGGCTACCAGACCAGCCAAATGGCCGAGCCCATCGTCGGCGCCGGCACGGTGCTGATCGAGGTCGAGGGTTCTACCCGCTCCGTGCGCATTCACCACGCTCACCTCGAAGAGGACGCCGGCAAATCGCTGCACGAGGACTACCACGGCTTTACCGGTATCGATCTGAATCGGGCCGGCACGCCACTGCTGGAAATCGTATCGGAGCCCGATATGCGCACCCCGGCCGAAGCCGTAGCCTACCTGAAAAAGCTGCACTCCATCGTCACCTATCTGGGTATTTCCGATGGCGATATGTCACAGGGCTCCATGCGCTGCGACGCCAACGTGTCGGTGCGTCCGCTCGGCCAGCAAGAGCTGGGCACTCGCGCCGAACTGAAGAACATCAACTCCTTCCGCTTTGTCGAGCGCGCCATCGAGGTCGAGGTGGAGCGTCAGATCGACCTGATCGAGTCCGGAGGCAAGGTAACTCAGGAAACTCGCCTGTTCGACCCCGACAAAGACGAAACGCGTCCGATGCGCAGCAAGGAGGTCGCCAACGACTACCGTTACTTCCCCTGCCCCGACCTGCTGCCAGTGATCATCGAAGCTGAACTGATCGAGCAACTGCGGGCCAGATTGCCGGAATTGCCTGACGCCAAGCGCCAGCGCTTTCAGGCCGATTACGGCCTGTCGGAATACGATGCACTGGTACTGACCCAGGAACGACCTACCGCCGATTACTTTGAGCTGGTCGCTGCCAGCAGCGGCGACGCCAAGCTGGCGGCGAACTGGGTCAGCGTCGAACTACAGGGCCAGCTGAAAAAGGCAGGTCTGCCGATCAGCCAGAGTCCGGTGCCCGCTGATCAGGTGGGCAAGCTCATCGCGCGTATCCGCGAAGGTGTCATTTCCGGCCGCATCGCCAAGCAGGTCTTTGCTCTGCTTTGGGAGCAGGGCGGCGACGTCGATAAGATTATCGCCGAGCAGGGACTGCAGCAGGTTTCCGACAGTTCGGCGCTGGAAGCCATGGTGGCCGAGGTGCTGGCCGGCAATCCTGAGCAGGTGCAGAATTACCGCAATGCACCGGCCGAACGCCAACCCAAGATGTTTGGCTTTTTTGTCGGCCAGGTCATGAAAATCTCCAAGGGTCAGGCCAACCCGGCGGAGGTCAACCGCATTCTGCATGAGAAGTTGAACGCCTGATGGTTTTGAAAAAAGACAAGAAAAAGGTAGTCGGCGAGTTTTTTGACGACGATCGCATTCGCTCCTTCCTCCAGGGCGATCCACCGCTCGGCGTCAAGCGCGACTTTCACCTGCTGGAGCGGGCTTATCGCGGCATGCAGCCTGAAAACTTCGCCACCTTCGTGCGCTTTTTCCGCGAGGCCGGCCACGATCTGCGGGCGATCAATCCTCAGGGAAAATCGCTGGAAGATCTGATCGCGCAGCATGTGGCCAGCCAGGAATATCTGGATATCCTGCGCCAGGCTGACTGAACTGCTGCCTAGGCGCGACCCAAATCGAGCCCTTGTAGACGTTGTGCGAGCGCCGCGGCATCGCCAACCTCGGCGTAGCACAGCACATCCAGTTCCGCTCCCAGCCGACCGAGTTCCTCGGCGCGCTCCGGAAAGTGTGCAGCGGCGTGCGCCGTCATTTGACGCAGGGTGGACGTGTCCAGCGCCAGTTCGATACTCCCCAGACTAAATAATACCTGAGGCGCACTGAAGCCCTCGGGGTTGCCGATCCGTAAACCGGCGAGGCTAAGCTCGCCGGAGAACAGGGACACCGAGGCGGAGTCCAGCTCCGCGGCGGTACCGGTGACCTGGGAGCCGACTCGCACCGCCGCCTGCTGCACGATGCTGTCCAGATAAAACAAACTGCCGGCCAGGATCAACACCAGCAGGCTACCCAGCCCGGCCAGGACCTTAAATAATGTCTTCATCTTGGCTTCTCCTCGAAGTTCCGGGGTTCAGGACCCCGGGCGGCGTTCGTCGGTCAGGGTGACGGGCCCGGCTCCTGCCTGGCAGTGGCAGACTGAACGGACGCTCCCGGCAGGCTGGCCACATTGCCCAGCACCACCCCAATCCAGCGCGTTTCCGGGAAGGCTTCCAGGGCGATTTTTACCAGCATGGTGAGGGGCACCGACAGTAGCATACCGATCGGCCCCAATACCCAGCCCCAGAAGACCAGGGAAATCAGCACGACCAGGGGGGACAACCCGAGGCCGCGACCCATGATGCGCGGTTCCAGAATGTTGCCCATCAGGGTATTGATAAAAAGGTAGCCCAGCCCGACCACCAGACCGTTCAACGGGCTCACATCCACCAGAGCCAGCAGCACCGGTGGCACGGCGGCAATAATGGAGCCTACGGTGGGAATAAAGTTGAGCAGGAAGGCCAGGCAACCCCACAGCAGGGCGTATTCGAGCCCTGCCGTCAGACACAGAAGCCAGGCCAGCAGGCCGGTCACCAGACTGATGACAAATTTGATGGCCATGTACTGGTTGATGGCATGGCTGACACGAAATACCGCCATCACCTGTTTGTCGGAATCGTCCAGCGCACTATCCAATTTTTGCTGCAGGCTTGCTTCTTCCGCCAGAATAAAGGCCACCGTCAGAATGATCAGAAAGGCATTGGCAGCAATGCCGCCGATCGAACCCAGCAGGGTGCGCGCATAGCCCAGCATGGACTCCGGGCTCATCCAGGAGCGCCATTGGCTGGTTTCCATTTCGATGCCACGTTGCAGCAGCCAGAGTTCCAGCTGTTCCATCATGGCTTCGAGCCGGGTGGCGTAGCGCGGCAGGTCGGAAACGAAATTAGTCAGCGACCCACCAAAGAGGGTGCCCAACACCATGCCGGCCACGAGAATCATCAGCATCACCAGCAAGATGGCCAACCAGTTGGGCACGCCCTTGGCGCGCAGCCAGACCAGCGGCGGGCTGCACAGCACGGCGATAAAGACGGCGAGAAAGAAAGGTACCAGCAAACTGGCAGCCACGCGCATGCCGGCGACAACGACGACAAAGGCGGCAAGCAGCAGGAGAAAACGGGCAACGGGAGAGAATCGAAGTTCCATGCACGCATGCTAGCCTAATCACCCCAGGCTGTTAACTCCAATCGAGCCGCGGCCAGGCCTTGCCTCAAGTGCCCGGAGGCGTAGAATACGCCTCCCGATCGCCCCACCCCTGCCCCATGCCAACCGAACTGCTGTCCCCCGCCGGAACCCTGAAAAGCATGCGCTACGCCTTTGCCTATGGCGCCGACGCCGTCTACGTAGGCCAGCCGCGTTACAGCCTGCGGGTACGCAACAACGAGTTCAATCGCCTGGAGCACCTGGCATCGGCCATCGAAGAGGCCCACGGCCTCGGCCGCAAGATTTACGTGGCCAGCAATGTCCAGCCGCACAACGACAAGGTGCGCACCTACCTGCACGATATGGAAGAGGTAGTGGCCATGGGGCCGGATGCACTCATCATGTCCGACCCCGGACTCATTATGCTGGTGCGCGAGCGCTGGCCCGACCTGCCAATCCACCTGTCGGTACAGGCCAATGCGGTGAACTGGGCAGCGGTAAAGTTCTGGCAGAACTACGGTCTGACCCGCATCATCCTGTCGCGCGAACTCTCCATTGAGGAAATTCGCGATATCCACGTCAAGTGCCCGGATATTGAACTCGAAGTCTTTGTGCACGGCGCGCTCTGCATCGCCTACTCCGGCCGCTGCCTGCTGTCCGGCTACATGAGCCACCGCGATCCCAACCAGGGCGCTTGCACCAACTCCTGCCGCTGGAAATACGACACCCACGAAGCGGTGGAAACCGAGACCGGCGATATCGTCGCCGCCGACCCGCGCACGCGCGACGCCATGCAGAAGGCCGCCGCCAATACCATCGGCCTGTCCGGCGCCTCCGCGCTCGAACGCAGCATCAGCGGCACCTGGGATCCCGGTTCAGCCGACCAAACGCCGGTGTTCTTGCTGCAGGAGGAAAACCGTCCCGGCGAATATATGCCGGCCTACGAAGACGAGCACGGTACCTACATCATGAACTCCAAGGATCTGCGCGCCATCCAGCATGTCGAGGGACTGGTGCGCATGGGCATCCGCTCGCTCAAGATCGAAGGCCGCACCAAGTCCCACTACTACGTCGCCAAAACGGCGCAGGTGTATCGCCGCGCCATCGACGACGCCGAAGCCGGACGCCCTTTCGACTGGTCACTCTTTGAACAGCTGGATCACCTGGCCAATCGTGGCTATACCGAGGGCTTTTATCGCCGCCACGCGCCCAAGGAATACCAAAACTATGAGCGCGGTCATTCCACCAATCTGAATCAGCAGTTTGTCGGCGAAATCACCGAGGCCGATCAGGATTGGGTCGAGGTAGATGTGAAGAACAAATTCCTGGTTGGCGACGAACTGGAACTCATCACCCCGGCCGGCAATGCGCGCTTTCGCCTCGAGCAGATGGCCAACGCGACTGGCGCTGCCATCGATACCGCACCGGGATCCGGTCATCGCGTACGCATTGCCCTGCCCGGCAGTCTGGCGGCCAGTCAGCTCGACCACGCCCTGCTTATGAGATATCTCTAGCTATTCGGCGCGCAGCGCGTCGATCGGACTCAGACTCACCGCATCGGCGGCGGGCTTCAAACCCGCCGCCATCCCTACCAGAATGGAAATGCCCAGGGCCAGCAACACGATATGCGGGTGCACTGCCATGGGCAGCGCCGGCAAGGCCAGCAGCAATATCAGCTTCAGACTCAGCACCAGCAGCAGGCCAATGCAACCGCCCACCAGGCCGAGAAAGGCCGCTTCGCCAAGAAACAGCATGCGCACCTGCTGGCGTGTGGCGCGCAGGGCGCCAGCCCGATCAGGGCAAGACACACAGGCCAATACAGGACTTCTTCATGAACGCAGCTCCTTGCGTCTCCGAAGGACGCCCGTAAGTCGACTATGTACTCCGCGTCAGGGTTGGAATCCCTGCAGCCGATAGAGGTACACCTGCAGTGCCAGGGTCGCATACACCGGCTCGGTCAGGCTAGTCAGTGGCTCGACCTGCGCAAACTGCGCTGCAACGGCGGCATCCAGAGGGCGCTCGCCGATCCAGATATAGGTCTGGCCCGGGCGGTCGATGTCCCGAATGCCGACTTCCAATTCGTAATAGTCCTCGATATAGCCATCCGGCTCGCTCCAGTGCGCCACGCGGAATTCGCCGGGCATGGCGTAGAAGCCGACCGCGGCCAGCAACTTGCGCGAATCGCTCAGCATCAGCGCATCGACATTCTCCTGCATCAGCGGAGCCACTTGGGCCCCGATCCGATCCCAGCCCAGCACCCGGAAATAGGGATCGTTGCTGCGCGAGCGCTCGATACCCAAGCCATCCAGCAGCGGTGGCCAGTGGTAGATCAGGCTCAGCAACAGCAGGTTGGCCAGGCCACCCACCCAGAACCAACGCAGCGACACCTGCCCCAGCAGCTTGCCGGCCAGCAAGCTGGCAGCCACGAAAGCCGGTGCTGCCCAGTTGATAAAGGCGTGCGACAACAGCGCCTGCAGACTGATAACCCCAAACAGCGGCCAGAAGGCCCACCAGAGCGCCGCCTCGTTGGCATCGCGCAGCTGGCGTCCGCGCCAGAGCAACATCAGGCTCCAGACCGGCCCGAATATCACCAGCTGTGCGCCCCAGAACTCCGCCAGCTCGGCGGGATACAGACCATATTTATCCAGCCCGGATATTTCGGAGGTATGGCGGAAGGCGACAAAGTCATTGGCAAAGTTCCACCAGATATTGCCGCCAAACAGCAGGCCGGCAATTACCGCCGCTACCCAGGGACCCGGCGTAGCCAGCAACTGGCGACGCGCCGGAGTAAAGGCTAGGTAGAGGAACAGCCCAAGGGGCAGCAGCGCCATGGTGTATTTGCTGAGCATGCCGGCGCCGCAGGCCAGGCCGAGCAGAATCCAGTCCGTCAGGCGATCGGGCTGACGCAGGGCGCGCAGGAACAGCCAGAGCGTCAGCGCCCAAAAGAACACCAGGGGCGCGTCGGTGGTAATAAAGAGCGAGTTGTAACCCATCAGGGGCATGGTTAGAAAAACCCAGCCCGCCATCAGCCCGCTGCGCTCTTCCCAGAGTTCGCTGGCCATGCGATAGACCAGCCAGGCACTCAACCCGTAGAGCACCGGAGCGCCTAACTTAATGGCAAAGCCGGTATCACCGAACAGTTGGGTGAAGAGCCAGATCATCCAGGCAACCATGGGCGGCTTGGAGTAATAGCCCCAGTCGAGGTTCAACGACCAGTGGTAGTAGTAGGCCTCGTCATAGAAGAGCACCAGATGCGGCTGCAGCAGCGCCAACACCCGATAAAGCGTCAGTCCGAGCAGCGCCAGGATAAAAAAGCGGCGGGGATTGCGCGTCAGCTCGGTCAAGTCAGGGCCTCAGATAATGCAGTGATAGCGAGTATAGGCCA
>JAYQPQ010000009.1:0-37344 GCA_038145405.1 Porticoccaceae bacterium
GTCTGGAACTGAGCAAGTCGTTCTAAGAAAAACGATCCTTTAAATCTGAGCCGGCTCATCTGAGCCGGCTTTTTTTTGTCCGTTTAATAAAGGTTTTTGCACTGAAAATTCTGCCAGCCGATTTATTACATGCCAGCCTTTGCTCCTCCCGCATGAAGGATGGACGGTTTTTGATAAGGATTTGGCAGAGTTTTTAAGTTATAGGCACATACCCTGCTGTTATAGTTTGTCCCACACTGGTGTCCTCTTACACCGGCAAAATCGGTCTATACCTCTCTTTGGACCGTACTTGAGCCGGCGCTCTGCCCCTTGGAGCGCCGGCTTTTTTTTGCGCCTGAGTTGACGCCGCCAAAATACTGTATAAAAATACAGTATATGGAACACAAACTCGCCCTCGACACGCTTTTTGACCGCGCCGACATCTGGCTTGGTCGTACTACCAGACAGGCCAGTGCCACGCGCGATACTGGCTTTACTGAACTGAATGCGCTGCTGGTGGGAGGCGGTTGGCCCCTAGATGGGCTGGTCGAGATCAATGCGCCGCGCCTGGGCAGCGGCGAATGGCAATTATTGTCCGGCACACTGCAGCACTTCGCCGAGCGCGAGGGTTATCTGGTGCTGGTCAATCCCCCCGCCATGCTCTGTGCCAGCGCTCTGGCGCAAATGGGTGTGCCGCTCGACCGGGTGCTGGTGGTGCGCACGGCCAACCGTCGGGAACTGATGCTGGGCGTTGTCGAGTCCCTGCGCTCCCGCTGCGCCCAGATGGTGCTGCTCTGGGAGGAGCGCGAACGCCTGGGTTATGCCGAGCTGCGCAAGCTGCAGCTGGCTGCAGCAGATAGCCGAACCCTCTGCTTTATGCTGCGCCTGGGTGCCACCTCCACTTTGGCCAGCCCGGCCAGTCTGAGGGTGCAGTTGCAGTCACGCTTCAGTGGCATGCAGCTGCATATCCTGCGTCAGCGCGGCGGCCTCATCGATCGCCAGGTTGAATTGCCCTGGCCGGCCGGCTGGACCCTGCAACCCTTTGATGCAGTGGCCATGCCCCAACAGACCAAGGGGCGCGTTCTCGCTTTTCAGGCTCAGGGCTAAGGTTTATGTTGTGGCTGGCCCTGCGCTTTACGGCGCTGCCGGACGACCCCGACGAAAAAACCGAGCTGCTCAAGTATCTGGCATCCTGGGCCTATAACTACACGCCCTATATCAAGCGCTATGCCGATGACAGCCTGCTGCTGGAGATTTCCCGCTGTCTGCAACTCTTTGGGGGTGTCGAGTCCCTGGGGCAGCGACTGCAGGCGTCGCTGGATGGTCTGGTTTCCCACTATCGCCTGGGTCTGGCGCATACCGACAAGGCGGCCTGGCTGCTGTCCTTTCAGTCACATCCTCTCAGCGATGCAGATAGTCAGGATGTTTTTAGCGCACGGCTGCAACAGGTGCCGCTGGATAAGCTGATCGAACAGCCCCGGGCTGTCGCGCAGTTACAGCAGATGGGCTTGCGCCGGCTGGGTGATATCTGGCACCTGCCACCCTCTGAACTGGGACGTCGCTTCGGCACGTCCTTTGTCGACTATCTGGTGCAGATACAGGGTGGAGCCCAGGCTCCGCCAGAGACTTACCAGTCGCGCGAACATTTCTGCCGGCAGATTGCCTTTGCCAGTCCGCTGGATAACCGGTCTCAGCTGGAATTGCCGGCGCGGCAGTTATTGCAGCAGCTGATCGACTACCTGCTGGCCGGGCAGCTGCAGTGTCAGGAAATTTGCTGGCGGCTTTACTCCGCGCAGGGAGCGCAGCAGGAGATTCCTATTGCCTGCAGCCGGGTACACCATCGTTGGGATCTGCTGTTTGAACTCACCCGCGTGCGTTTGGAGCGCGTCGAGTTGCGCTTCGAGGTCGATCGTCTGGAACTGGAATGTCGCCAGGTGGCAGCGGTTGAGCTGGGTAATGCCAGCCTGTTTCCGCAGGCGGCAGCGGGACGACGTGAGGAGGCGGAAACCCTGGTCGCCCGTCTGCAGGCGCGCCTGGGACGGCGCGCGATTTACCAGATTCATTTGCAAACCGAGCATCTGCCGGAGCTGGGGCAGAGCCTGGAACTGCCCTTTACCCCCATGCCCTCGGTTGAGCCAGCTCAAGGCGCGCGCCCCTGCTGGCTTTTGACCCGGCCCCAACCGGTGCGCGAACAGCGCGGACGGCTGTTCTGGCACGGCCCCTTGCAGTTGGTGCGCGGTCCGGAGCGCATCCAGGGCTATTGGTGGAATCAGGCCACGACGCGCGATTATTTTGTCGCGCGCCGCGACGATGCCCTGCATTGCTGGATCTATCAGAACCTGAGCGATCGCCACTGGTACGCGCACGGCATTTTTGCCTGAGGAGGCGATCCCATGGCCTATGCCGAGCTCTGCGCCCTGAGCAATTTCACCTTCCTGCGCGGAGCATCCCATCCCCACGAACTGGTCGAGCAGGCGCATCACTGGGGTTATCAGGCCCTGGCGCTGACCGATGAATGCTCTCTGGCTGGCGTGGTGCGCGCTCATTTGTGCGCCAGGGAGCTGGGGCTGCAACTGATCATTGGCAGTCAATTCAAACTCGACAATGGTTGTCATCTGGTGGCTCTGGTCACCGACCGCCAGGCCTATGCCGAGCTGTCGGGCCTGATTACCCTGGCGCGTCGGCGCAGCCCCAAGGGGCAGTATCAATTGCGTATGGAGGATTTACGTTTTCGACTCAAGCGCTGCCTGGTGATCTGGTTACCGGATGGCAAGGCAGACGCTTGGGAAGAGTTGGTGCTGGAGTTAAAGCGAAGCTTTGCCGACCGCCTGTGGTTGGGAATCAGCCGCCAGTTTGCTGCAGCCGAATCGGAACACTGGCGCAACCTGGAACGGTTGAGTCGCGAACATCAATTGCGCCGGGTGGCCTGTGGTCAGGTCGAGATGCATTGCCGCAAGCGCAAGGCCATGCACGATGTGCTGGCTGCCATTCGCCTGGGCCGGCCCGTGCAGCAACTCGGCAAGCAGCTTGCCGCCAATGCCGAGGCCTGTCTGCGGCCGCTGCATGAGTTAGCACAGATCTACCCGGACGAACTCCTGGCCGAAACCCTAGTGCTGGCCGGACAGTGCCGTTTCAACCTGGACGAACTGCGCTACGAGTATCCGGCCGAACTGGTCCCCTCTGGGATGAAGGCCATCGACTATTTGCGTCAGCTGGCAGAGCAGGGCAGTCGTCAGCGCTGGCCCGGGGGTATGCCGCAACGCATTCGAGCAGCACTGGAGAAGGAGTTTGTACTGATCGAAGAGCTCGGCTACGAATACTTTTTTCTCACCGTACACGATCTGGTGCGCTATGCACGCAGTTGCGACATCCTTTGCCAGGGGCGGGGGTCTGCAGCCAACTCCATTCTCTGTTATTGCCTACATATCACTGAAGTGTCGCCGGAGCAGATCAACATGCTGTTTGAGCGCTTTATTTCCAGAGAGCGCAATGAGCCACCGGATATCGATGTGGATTTTGAAAGCCAGCGGCGCGAGGAGGTGATTCAGTACATCTATCGCAAGTACAGCCGCAAGCGCGCGGCGTTGGCGGCTACGGTCATCAGTTACCGCACACGTAGCGCGGTGCGCGATGTGGGCAAGGCGCTTGGAATTTCTCTCGAGCAGGTCGAGCAGCTGGCCAAGTCTCTGGCTTGGTGGGATCGCAAGCGCGATCTGGAGCAGCGTGCCGAGCAGATCTTTGCCGCTATCGAGCCGCATCTGCTGCAGCATTTCCTGCGGCTGGTTATGGAGATTCAGGGCTTTCCACGCCATCTGTCCCAGCATGTCGGCGGCTTTGTCATAGCCCGCGATCAGGTCAGCGATCTGGTGCCGGTGGAAAATGCCGCCATGCCGGAACGTACTATTATCCAGTGGGACAAGGACGATCTCGAAACCCTGGGTTTGCTCAAGGTCGACGTCTTGTCCCTGGGCATGCTATCGGCTCTGCGTCGCACGCTCGCTCTGGTGCAAGGGTACGATGCGCGCCTGCAGAGCATGGCCGATGTGCCCAGGGAAGATCCGCAGGTCTATGCCATGCTCAGCCGCGGCGATTCCATCGGCGTATTCCAGGTGGAATCGCGCGCCCAGATGTCCATGCTGCCGCGCCTGCAGCCCAGGTGTTTCTACGATCTGGTAATCGAAATAGCCATCGTGCGGCCCGGGCCCATCCAGGGCGATATGGTGGTGCCCTATCTGAAGCGGCGCAGTGGTCAGGAAGATCGCGAGCCACCCAGTGCAGCCCTGAAGGAGGTTCTGCAAAAAACCCTGGGGGTGCCTATTTTTCAGGAGCAGGTGATTCGCGTGGCCATGGTGGCGGCGGGCTTTTCCGGCGGTGAAGCCGATCAGTTGCGCCGGGCCATGGCTACCTTCGGCAAGCGCGGCGATCTGCAGGGCTTTGAAGAAAAATTTATCCGGGGCATGCTGAAGAACGGCTATAGCCTGGACTATGCCAATCAACTCTTCGATCAGATCAAGGGCTTTGGCGGCTACGGCTTTCCCGAATCCCACTCGGCCAGCTTTGCCCTGCTCTGTTACCTCTCGTCCTGGTTTAAATGCCATCACCCGGCGGCTTTTTACTGCGGCCTCCTGAACAGTCAGCCCATGGGGTTTTACTCGCCCTCCCAACTAGTGCAGGACGCCCGACGCCACGGCGTTCAGGTATTGCCGGTGGACGTGCTCCGCAGTGATTGGGAAAGCACCTTGGAGGGGGCTAATCCGCCGGCTCTGCGTCTGGGCCTGTGCCGGGTGGCCCAGCTGTCCGAGGCAGTCGGACGGCGCATTGCGACAGTGCGCAATCAGTGCCCGTTTTCCAGCCCACGGGATCTGGCGCGCCGCGCCGCCGTGCCACGCGATCAATTGCAGGCGTTGGCCGCCGCCGATGCGTTGGCAAGCATCAGCGGGCATCGCTACCAGTCCCATTGGGATGTCGCTGGTATAGAACCGACGCGGCCCCTGCTGGCTGATGCCGGCGAGCCGCGCGCCGATCTGGTACAACTGGCCGAGCCCAGCCTGGCACAGAATATTGCGGCCGATTACACCAGCACGGGCCTGAGTTTGCGTCCGCATCCCTTGGCGTTACTGCGCAACCAGCAGCCTTTTGCGCGTTGTAAACCCCAGTCCGAATTGAAGGGGCTGAGCAATGGACGCTATGTTCAGGTTGCCGGGCTGGTGACCGGCCGTCAGCGACCTGGCACGGCCAAGGGCACCATTTTCCTCACCCTGGAAGATGAGACGGGCAATATCAATGTGGTGGTATGGAAGCGCACCCAGGATCATTTCCGCGAAGCCCTGCTACGCGCTCAGCTGCTTCTGGTCAAGGGTCGGCTGGAGACCGATGGTCGAGTCATCCATGTGATTGCCGGTGCTTTGCAGGATTATTCCGACCGGCTACAGGGCTTTGAAATTCGCTCGCGGGACTTTCATTAGCCATGACGGGAACCCGGGCATTACCAAAGATATTAAGAAGGGTAAAAGGCTTGCTGGCAGGAAGGGGGAATGCTATCAAGATCGATATGAAAACAAGATGCATGATCCTGGGGGTAGGGTGGTTGTTGAGCCTGCCCGGCCTGGCCCAGTCAGCGGATTTTGCCCAGTGCAAGACCGATATCCGTCAGCGCGCTGCCGCCGAAGAGCTGCCTCAGTGGATTGTCCAGGATGTAGTAGCCAGTCTGGATATCCAGCCGCGCGTGATCGAGCTGGATCACAATCAACCGGAATTTACCCAGACATTTGCCGACTACCTGAACCGCCGCGTGACGCCGATGCGCATTCAGGAAGGGCGACGTCTGCTGGTTGAACACCAGGAACTGTTGGCACGGCTGACGCGCGACTACGGCATTCCGGGACGCTACCTGCTGGCATTCTGGGGGCTGGAAACCAATTTCGGTTCCTATCTGGGTAACATTTCCACGCTCAATGCGCTGGCCACCCTGGCCTGTGATGACCGCCGCAGTGAATTCTTCAAGGATGAACTGCTCAATGCCTTCCACGTGCTCAATGACAACGAGCTGCGCCCGGAGCAGATGCTGGGTTCCTGGGCTGGCGCCATGGGCCACACCCAGTTCATGCCATCCTCCTATCGTCGCTATGCCGTAGACGGCGACGGCGATGGTCGCATCGATCTGTGGAACAGTATTCCCGACGCCCTGACCTCGGCTGCGCATTTCCTGCAGTCACTGGGCTGGCAGCGCGAGGAGCGCTGGGGGCGGGAAGTGCAGCTGGCCGATAACTTCCCCTATGAAGAGGCTGGCCTGCGCAGTCGTAAATCCCTGACTGATTGGCGCCGCCTCGGCGTGCGCCTGGCCAGCGGCGCCTTGCTGCCCGAGGGCGATATGCAAGCTACGGTGCTGGTGCCGGCCGGGCATCTGGGGCCGGCCTTTCTGGTCTACGACAATTTCGATGTGATCATGCGCTGGAATCGCTCCGAGTCCTACGCCATATCGGTGGGCTACCTGGCCGACCGCATTGGCGGCGCCGGCATGCTGACGCATTTGCCGCCGGAAGATGCCGCCATCGCCGTCGCCGACATTCGCCGCATGCAGGAGAAACTCAATCAGTTGGGCTTTGATGCGGGCGAGCCGGATGGGTTAATGGGCAGCCAGACGCGCACCGCTTTGCGCGACTACCAGCGCAGCCAAGGCAGAATTGCAGACGGCTTTCCCGATCCGGCGACATTGAACGCCCTCGGCATCAGCGGCTATTAGTTTTTACTTAGCTCAGCCGCTCGCGAAAAATAAAAAATACCGCACCCATCAGGCACAGGCCGGCCCAAAGGTAGTCGAGTTTGAGCGGTTCCTTCAGATAAAAGAGCGCGAAGGGGACAAACACGCTCAGCGTAATGATTTCCTGCATGATCTTCAGCTGCCCCACACTCAGCACCGTGTTGCCAATGCGGTTGGCCGGCACCTGAAACAGGTATTCCAGCAGCGCAATGCCCCAGGACACCAGGGCAGCGACAAGCCAGGGCTTGTGATTGAGTTCCTTGAGATGGGCGTACCAGGCAAAGGTCATAAAGACATTGCTGCACAGCAGCAGGCCGACAGAGGTCAGGATGGGTTGCATGGAAGGGGCTCGCAGTTCACCGGTGTGCGAGCGCAATTTTGACACAAATTGGGAGCCTTGATCGGACTCAAGCCTGTGGCCTGCTCTCCTACCGCAAATTTTGGCTCAGGCTACGGCGCAACAGAAGATAGCCTGCCAAACCGGCGATCAGCGATCCGCAAAGAATTCCGATACGCTGGTCAAAGACGCGTTCGGCCAGATCAGCGAAGGCCAGGTTGCCGATAAAGAGACTCATGGTGAAACCGACGCCGCAAAGTGTCGCGACGGCCCACAGGCGGAACCAGGAAAGTTCGATCGGCAGACGAGTCCAGCCCAGCTTCAGAGCGAGCCAACAGGACGCCAGAATGCCAATGGGCTTGCCCAGTACCAGTCCGGCGGCTATTCCGAGGGTGACCGGATGCAGAATGGCTCCCAACTCGAGGTCGACAAAGCGCACGCCGGCGTTGACGAAGGCGAACAGCGGAAGGGTGACAAATACCACGATGGCATGCAGGTCGCGTTCGACTTCGCGCAGCGGGGAGCGCTGTGGGTCATGGCGGTGGCGCAGCGGGATAAACAGGGCAATGATGACGCCGGCCAGGGTGGCATGCACTCCGGATTTAAGCAGTGCGGCCCACATGATGGCTCCGATGATCACGTAGGGCGGCAACTCTGAGACTTGGCGCCGGTTCAGCAAGTAGAGCAGCAGGGTGCAGACGAGAGCCGTGCTGAGCGCCAGCAACGACAGGTTCTGGGTGTAAAACAGGGCGATGATAATGATCGCACCGATATCGTCGAAGATGGCTAGTGAAATCAGAAATACCTTGAGCGCTTGCGGCACGCGGCTACCCAGCAGGGACATGATGCCGAGGGCAAAGGCGATGTCGGTTGCCGCCGGTATGGCCCAGCCGTCGATGGCAGCCGGATCGTCGTAGTTGATGGCGGCGTAGATCAGGGCGGGAACCAGCATGCCGCCAATGGCGCCAGCTGCGGGCAGAACGATGGCGCTGCGTTCGCGCAATTCGCCTTCGAGAAATTCGCGTTTCAGTTCCAGGCCGACTACCAGAAAAAACAGGGCCATCAGGCCATCGTTCACCCAGTAGTAGAGGTATTTGTCGATGGAAAAGGCGCCGAAGCGAATCTCCACTGGGATGTGAATGAATGTCTCGTAGAGGCTGTAGAGCGGCGTGTTGGCTGCCAGCAGGGCGATCAGGGTTGCCAGCAGCAATAGAATGCTGCCAGCCGTTTCGAGATGCAGAAATTTACGCAGACTGTCGACGACCTGGTCTGCGGTTCGCGAAAGCTGACTTTCGTCAGCCGATATCTGGTTCAATTATTCGTAAGACCTTTCACTAAGTCGACGGAAATAATCAGCTGTGGGATCCGTCATTTCCGAACCCGTCTCCCGCGATCCCCGAACAGGCAACCCCTGGCTGCCGACATCCCTGGCTGCGGAAATCTCGAGTTCGAGTTTTTCCAGCTGACTGACCAGTGATTGTAGCGCAGCTACGTTTGCCGCCTCGTTACCAGACTGTAAAACGAATTCGCGCGCCATGCGTTGTGCTTCGAGCAGCTGTTCAGTGGAAACCCCGGCGCTGATCAGTTCGTTGCTCAGGGCCAACAATTGGCTTGCAGCCAGAGCCGCCTGCTCATCGAAATCTGCCGTGCGCAGCGCCTCGGGATCCCAACCCTGCCAGTTGCCCTGCCAATTTTGATAGTCCCAGCCGGTGACACCGCCGCGCCAGGGTCCGTTAAGGTTGCCGCCAAAGCCACCAGAGTTGCCATCGGCGCCTCCGCCTCGCTGGCCTCCCTGCGCGGCTTGCTGACCGCCCTCTTGGCCCTGGCCAGCCTGCTGTCCTTGTTGACCCTGACCGGCCTGCTGGGCTGCTTGTCCCTGCTGTCCGGGTTGGTTACTGCCGGATTGCAGGTTGCGACTCAGTTGATCGCGCAACTGGCGCAGCTGATCCTCGGCAGAAACCTGTTGGCGGGGTTCGCCGCCTAAGCCAAGCTCGTTAACGGCCAGCTGGCGTGCGTCATCCAGATCTTCCTGCAGCCGATCGAGAATGTCCGAAGTGGTAGCTTCGCGCGAGGCAGCGGCCGGTGCCAAACCTGCTTCGATGGTATTGGCAGCGTCCTCCAGCCGAGCTTCCAGACGGGTGACGCGCATCAGATCCAGCGCGCTGCGCAGCGTAACTGCCGACCCCGGCATGTCGTCTTCGATGCGTTCGGCGGTCTGGGCGATGTCCTGCTCCAGCTCGCGCACTTCATCGGCCATTGCTCTTTTGCGTTCTGTCAAATCCTGGGTTTCTTCCGGGGTCAGGCCACTGGTATAGGTGCCGTTGCGACGGCGCAGGTCCATGGCGTCGTTGAGCGATTGCTGCAGACGTTCGTTCATCTCGGCTTGTTCCTGGCGCAGCTGCTCAACCTGGTCGCTGAAGCGTTCAAAACTGTCGCCAATCTGTTGCTGGCGGGCTTCGGCCAATTCATCGAGAGTGCGCTGCAACTGCTCGCTGGCGGCACTGGCGGCACTGGCACTGGCCTGCCCAGATTGGGTGCCAGAAGCCTGGCCGGCTTGTCCGGCCTGACCCTGTTGTCCTTGCTGACCCTGCTGCCCTTGTTCGCCCTGCTGGCCGGAAGCCTGGCGCATGGCATCGATCACGTCGTCCAGCTGGCGCTGCAGATTTTCGGCCTGCCGCTGATCCTGATTGTTACCCTGCTGGGCGCTCTGTTGCTGCATGCGCTCGAGCTGTTCGCGCAATTGCTCGGCCTGGCGACGCAACTGATCCTGTTGCCAGCGCTCGGCCAGACTCAGCCCATTGTTGCGTTGCGCCTGCTCGGCCAGCTGTTCCTGGCGGCGCGCCAGATCCTGCAGCTGGTCAAAGGCGTCGTCCATCCCGGTTTGAGGTTCCTGCAAGCTGGCCGACTGACGCGTCTCATACTGGTTCTGCGTCAGATCCATTTCCAGTTCGTAGATATCGGCCATATCGCGCGCCGCACTGCCTCCACCACCGCCACCACCGCCCGCAGGGTCGTTGCTCATGGACACCTGAATATCGCGGAACACGGCTTCCGCACGCAGCAGGAACTGCAGAGCCTTCTGCTGTGAGGGAATGGATTCGTCCAGTTCGGTTTCGTCTAGGTGGCGCACAGCGGGCTCCATGGCCACCAGAGCTTCCTCGAGATTTTCGATAAAGCGCGAGATTTCCGGGTCGGCGCTGTCCAGTCCGCGCGCCTGGGCGCGCTGAATCAGGGTATCGGTCTGCTCGGCCAGTGTCAGCTGCAACTCGGACAGCATGTCGGCGTTGTCTTCAATGTATTGCGCGTCGACTTGCTGGTCGTCGGCTTGCTGCTTGTTCAAGTTCCAGGTGGCGACCAGAATTTCGCGCTGCCGGGCGGAAATTTCCTCTTCGCCGCCACCGCCTGCGCCACCGCCGCCACCACCGCCGGCACTTTGTGACTGGGAGTAGCGCTTTTCAAAGGGTTGCACATCGATGAAGTAGATATCGGACGACGCCACTTGCTTGTGGTCTTCCACTTCCAGGTAGTAGCTGATCAGATCGCCTGGCACCAGACCGTTGTCTTCCGCCGCCATGTTCTCGAGGAAGAGCAGGTGATCCAGGGTAACATCGGCACCCTGTGCGACCAGATCCTGCTGTACCCATGTGCCGCCATTTACCGAGTAGAACAGACGCGCCTTGTTGATGCCGTAATCGTCGTCGGCACGGAAGCGCAGCGACACTTCTTCGATATTGGAGGCGCTCCAGTCGCCGCCCGGCTTGACCGGCGTAATGCGCGGCTCGCCGTCGGCCAGTACGCGAATGGCATAGTCTTCGGTCAGTCGAATCAGATCGCCATCAAAGCGGTCGGTCAGGTAGTACTCACCCGGCTCGATGAGCGCGAAGGTCACGGTGCTGATATTACCCTCGGTCTGCAGAGAGGTCGGGGTGTCGTTGATCAGAATCTCGCCAGCATTGAGCGGCCGATCCGTGTGAATGTTGAGGGTGATCTGCGTCCCTTCGACACCCTGAATATGGGTGGCAAATTCCTGGGTGCGTTGATCCAGCCCGGTCCAATCGGGATAGTCGTATTGCAGGGTGATGCGCTCGACCGTGGGCATGTCGACTATCTCGACCCGATAACGTTCACTGCTTACGCCGGCAGCACTGACGTAATAACTTAAGGGATCGTGCACGCCGTAGAAGCGGAAGCTGAATCCCTGGCCATCGCGCTGCATAGGCACTTCCTGCCAGGGGCCCCCATCGTATTGAGCGTAGAGCGTTGCCTGGCCGGGAGAAAATCCCTGCGGCAAGGCGGCGATATCGATACTGGCACCGCGCTTGATGCGTCGGTCACCCGGTTCTACCGCGATACTTTGCGCCGGCACCAGACCGTCGACCAGCCAACCGAAGAGGTAGTGACGCGCCCCGAAGGACCAGTTGCCCGGAGCCAGGAGCAGCAGCCAGAGCGCCAGCAATGCACCGGCAGCGCCGACTGCACGGAAGGTCAGCAGGTGGCGCGCATCGACCAACGCGGCAGGGGCGATATTGGCCGCACGCTGCCAGACATCGGCGCTGAGCAGCCCCAGCATGGGGTTGCCGGGCTGGCGCTCCTGCATTTCAGTGAGCGTGCGCAGGCGACCGTCAAATTCCGGATAGCGCTGTTCGACCAGATCGACGCCGCGACGGCGGATACGCCAGAGCGGCCACCAGAGCAGGCCGACAGCGACCGCCAGCAGGGCCAGCAGGAGCAGGCTGCGCAATAGCAGAGTCGAGCTGTCGCTGTAGGCGAATCGATCGCCGCTCCAGGCGGCAGCCAGTGTCAGCAGGGCCAAAACCAGCAGGGCAATAGCCCCGGCACGCCAGTAGCTGTAAAGCCTGAGACGTTGCTGGCAGCTTGCCAGCCAGCTTTGCAATTGCGTCCAGTTGCTCATCTTGCTACCTGCCTTCGCACCCGCAGGTGCGCATTTGCGGCGATTGATTCTGCCAGAATTACCAGCAATACCAGCAGAAGCAACCAATTTTCAAAACTTTGCCATTGGGAGCCGGGCCCCGCGGGATCCATACCAGCCACCAGTTCCGGTGGCGCCGCATTGGCGAGTTCGATCCAGCGACTGCTTTGCTCTGCGGCCATAGGCGTCAGATCTGACTCGGCAGTGGGCGTATTGATCGCGACATAGCTGGAGGAGGTCGCCGCCTGCAATTCGTACACGCCGGGCTCAGTCAGCTTGACCAGATTGACCTGATTCAGCTGGCTCAGTTCCAGCAGCGGCGTTGCGGAAGGACCGATAATCTGTTGCAACGGCACGCTGATCGCACTGTCGGCGGAGCGTCCAGCCATGAGGCTGGAGCCTGTCTGCAGTCCCTCCGGCGCCACATAGGTGGCGGACAGCCATTGCAGTGCATTGGTCAGCAGGGGAACGAAGGCCGGCGCCAGTGGCAGGTTGGACCAGCTGCTGTCCAGCGGGCTGGTGAATAGCAGCAGGCGTCCGTTGCCCAAGCGGTGCTCCAGGGCCCAGGGTTCGCCACTGCCCAATTGCACTATCACCCGGCTGCCATTGGCGGGGCTCAGACTGACCCAGCGGTAGAGACTGATGGCATTGCCCAGATTCAGGTTGTCCAGCAGCGGGTGTGCAGTGCTACTGGCTACCAGGCTTTGTCGACTGGCCGAGGGGCCAGGCAGGCCGTCGGCGCGGATGGCATCGCCGCTGAGCGGTACCTGGCTCAGCGACAGGCTGGCCTGACCCAGGGCGGCAAGCAGGTTGCCGCCGTCGCGCACAAAGCCTTCCAGATCTGAGCGCAGGCTGGCGGGAAGTGCCCCCAGGTCGGTGGCCACCACCAGATCATAATCTGCCAGATTGTAACGCCCGCTGTCGCTCATAAAGCGGGTATTCAGGTCGACGCCCTGCTCGCTGAGCGTATCCAGCGCCGTCTCGACGAACAGTCCATCCGACAGATCCGGCCGGTGCGTTAATATCAGCACGCGTTGGCGCACCGAGCGATCCACAGCCAGAAAGAAGCGGTTGTCCGCGGCCAGGTCGTCCTCGGCCAGCCAACGCAACTCGAAGCGATTGCCGCCCGGTAACAGCTGGAGCGCTGACAGATCGAAGTCCAGTTGGCGGGCACCCGGCGCCAGCAGCTCGCGGCGCAACAGATTGCCGTTGAGCCAGATTTCCAGCTCGCCCGGCTGTGCCGGCAGAGCGCCGGTAAAGGCGACCGCAAGCTGACCCTGATTCCAGGTGGCGGTGACCCGTGCGTTTGTCTGTTCCTCGCCCACGGGCACCAGCTGCATACTGCTGGCCGCCGCTGGAACCAGGTCGGCAAAGCGTTCCGGCAGATTGCTGCGCTGCAGATCAGATATCAGAACCAGATCGCGGTGCGTATTGGCGCTGCGCACTAGGGCATTGAGCTGTTGCATGGCGACGCCATAGTCCATGCTGCCGGTGCCGGGCTCGAGTCGCTCTAATAATCGGCGAATTTCGTCGCGATCGCTGGTCACGGCGGACAGAGCCGCCAGGTTTTCGCCCATGCTGAACAGCTGCACACGTGCTTCGCCGGGCAGGTCGTCCAGCACTTGCCGGGCAGCCCCAACGGCCTGCGCGAAGCGTCCTTCGGCGGCCATGGAGAGCGAGGTATCCACCACCAGGTAATGGGTGCGGTCGGCTTCATCCAGGGCCGCAGTGGCGTCCCGCTCCAGCGCCGGCTTGGCAAAAAGCAGCACAAGCAAAATCAGCGCCAGTAAACGCGCTGCCAAGAGCAGCAGATAGCGCAGTCGCTGTTCTGTCGCTGCCGTCAGCTTGGTGTGTTTGAGCAAAAAGGTCGCGGTAAAGGGGCGCGTCTCAGGGTTGCTGTAGTTCATGCGATGCAGCCAGAGTGGCAAGGCAACACCCAGCAGGCCGAGGAAGAAGAGGGGGGCAAAGAAGGTCATGGCGTTAGTTCACCTCGCTGGCCTATCTGCGCATCTGCCGATGCAGCAGGTAGCTTCGCAGCGCCTTTTCCAGCGGCTGGCTAGTATCCACCAGCACATGGTCAGCGCCGGTGCGATGGGCAATGTTTTTCACCGACTCGATGTGGGCGCGCATGCTGCTGCCGTAGTCGAGGATCTGATCGCCTGGATTGATATTGACCTGCAGTCCGGTCTCGACATCTTCCATGCGCACCGGCTTGTCGATCTTGAGGCTGATTTCGCCGGGGTCGAGCACCTGAAAAAGGATCACGTCCTGCCCCAATCCGCTTAGCGGCTTGAGCTCGTCGAGCATGCACTCGGGGTGATCGAGAAAATCGGAAATCACCGCCAGGATGCCGTTTTGACGCAGCGACTGACAGTAGTGGCGCACCGGGTGACTATAGCTGGTGCCGGCCTGCGGCTGGGCGCGCTCGAGCATATGCAGGATGGCGGGAAATGCGTCGGCCGCCGAGCGCGGCGGACGGAAATCGCGCACCTGGGTGTCGAACACCAGCAGGCCCAGTGCGTCGTGCTGGCGCTTGGCCAGATAGGCCAGGGCCGCAGCTAGAAACTTGGCGCATGCCAGCTTGCTGACCTTGCCGGTGGCAAAGCCCATGGAAGCACTGGTATCCAGCATCAGGGTCAGGTGGGTGCTGGTTTCACCCAGGTATTGCTTGAGATAGGTGCGGCCGGTGCGGGCGAACACATTCCAGTCGACAAAGCGCAGATCGTCGCCCGGCTGATAGGCGCGGTACTCGGCGAATTCCTGGCTGAAGCCAAAGCTGGGCGAACGATGCAAGCCGACCAGCAGCCCCTCGATAGCCGCTCGCGCGACCAGATCGAGGTTGGCTAGCCCGACCAGAATGTCCGGTCGAAGCAGATTTTGCCGCGCGCTTGCCGTGTTCATGAATTAGATCCGGGCCACCAGTTCGTCGAGAATCTGATCGGCGCTGACCCCGTCCGATTCAGCGAAATAGTTAGTAATCAAACGGTGGCGCATGATGGGTTTGGCCAGCGCTGCCAGGTCGTCTTCAGTGACGTGGTAGCGACCTTCGAGCAGGGCGCGGGCTTTGGCTGCCAGCGTGATGAACTGGGTGGCGCGCACGCTGGCACCGTATTTCAGGTACTTGCGCACGGATTCGGTGGCATTGGGCTCGGAGGCGCGCGTCGAGCGCACCAGGTTGACCGCCTTATCGTATATCGCCTGTTCCACCGGCACCTGACGCACCAGCCACTGGAAGCGTTCGATCTGTTCGGCATTGGTGCGCGCTACCACTTCGGGCAGCGGAGTGCCTACCGTATTGCGCTCCAGTACCTGCTTTTCCTCCGCTGCACTGAGGTAGTCGAGCAGCACGTTAAAGAGGAAGCGGTCGAGCTGAGCTTCCGGCAGCGGATAGGTGCCTTCCATCTCGATGGGGTTCTGCGTCGCCAGTACGAAGAAGGGGGAGGGAAGTTTGTGCATGGTGCCGCGCACGGTGACGGAATGCTCCTGCATGGCTTCCAGCAACGCGGACTGGGTCTTGGGGGGAGTGCGGTTGATCTCGTCGGCCAGCAGCACATTGGCGAACACCGGCCCCGGCACAAAGCGCCAGCTGCGATGCCCGGTGCCTTCACTCTCGTCGATGATGTCGGTGCCGGTGATATCCGTGGGCATCAGGTCGGGGGTGAACTGGATACGCTTGAAGCTCAGACCCAGCGCCTGGCTCAGGGTGCGCACCAGCAGTGTCTTGGCGGTACCGGGCATGCCGGTGATCAGGCAGTGTCCTCCCACCAGCAGGGTGATGAGCAGGGATTCCACCACCTCTTCCTGGCCGACAATAATTTTGGCCACCTCGCCGCGGATGGCATCCATGGTCTGCTTGAACTCGCCGGCAATGGCTTCGGCGTCAGCGGGCAGTGTTGCGGAGTTGAGTGATTCGTTGCTCATGAGTTATCCGTCTGGGTCAGTTGAAAGAGGAGTTGTTGGGCTTCGCGAAAAAAGGGAGCGATCTCCAGTGCCTGCAGCACTTGACGCCGCGCGGCTTCGCGCTCGTTCAGCTGCAGGTGGGCGCGGGCCAGGCCGAGATACACGCTGGCCTTGTCGTGTGGATCCATGGCCAGCAGTATCTGCCATTCTTCCAGCGCTGCTCGCGCTTGGCCCAGATCCAGGTAGGCTTGGGCCAGATCGCGATGCAATTCCTGCTGGTGCGGCGCGACATAGCGCAGCGCCTCGCGGACCTGCTGGGCAGCGGCGACATCGCCGCGCTGCTGGTGCAGTTCAGCCAGGCGCGTGAGCAGATCCGGCGCATAGCCGTCTTCGGCAAAATAACCCTGCAGTGCCTCGTACTCGCCGGCTTCGTCGCTCGTCTGCTGCAGCGCATAAATGCGCGCAGCCCAGGCGGATCGCGGCTCGGTGTCGGCGCGATAGATATCCAGGCTGGCCTGGGTCAGGTCCAGTACCGCGGGCCAGTTGCCCTCGCCAGCAGCGCTGCCAATGGACTGCTGCAGACTCATCCAGCGGTCAAAGTTGGTCAGCAGCGTGGCAAAACGGCTGGTCAGCCAAGTATCAAAGTCGCGGTCAAAGGTTGCGGGACGAATATCCAGCACCGTCTCGATGACTTCATCCGTCGGCAACTGGCTGCGGTAGGCGCGCAGCATGGCCGCCAGCGCGGCGTCGCCCCAGCGCTCGGCGATATAGGAGCAGACCAACCCGGCCTGCATATAGGACACCATGATCTGGTTTTCATAGGTGGGGCGGATAAAGCCGCTGTCGAGGTCGGCCACCGGCAACAGGCGATTGTCCTTAATCGCCTGGAACACGTAGGGCGGAATTTTCACGCTGCCGATCGGGCCGCTGTGCCATTCCTCGAATACCGACAGGCCCTCGCTGAACCAGCGCGAGGTGCGATTGGACGAAGCCTCCAGCGTAAAGACGTGTGCCAGTTCATGCCACAGCACGGTGCCCCAGTGGAAATCGCCGGAGGCGCGCCCGGTCGGGCTGTCCATGGCAAACATATAACCGAAGGCCACGCCCAGCAATCCCACGCCCGGTGTGCCCACGGTGCGCACGGCAAAGTCGTCGTGGTTGGGATAGATTTCGATAATGATGGGCTCTTCCGGAATAAACTCATAGCGCTGCGCATAGATGGGTATGGCGCGCCGTAACAGATTGAGCGTGTAGTTTTCCAGGAAGGGTACTTCGTCGCGGCGCAGGCGCAACTGCACCTCGGCAAAGCGCGTCCCCCCCCCTGCTTCGTACTCGATGCGATCCTCCAGCAGCAGGTAGTCGCCGAAGGTGTCCATCAACCGCAGCATGTTCACTGTTTCGATATTGAAGGGGTCGCCAGCGTAGGAGGCCTCCAGGTGGGGCTTGGCTTCGTTGATGCGGTTGATGCGGGTCAGATTAATACCCAGGGCCGAGCGCGCCACCCAGTTGCGCGGATCCACCTCGACGCCGCGTTCCAGGAAGGCCACTGCCTGGCGGTATTGAAAGGTCAGCTCGGCAAAATAGGCGAGATTAACAAACAGATCGCCATAGCTGGGGTTGTAGGTCAGTGCGCGCTCAATCCATGGGCTGACGACCTGGCCTTCCAGGTAATCCGCGGCGGCGTACATGGCTTGAATCTCGGTTGGCGGATAGCGGTCGCCAGCCAGCTCCAGCGCTTCGTCCAGGTAGGGGCGGGCGCCGTCCACATCGCGTTTTTCCAGCATCAGTTTGGCCAGAATAAGCAGGGCGCGAATATTGTCCGTATTGTCTTCGAGAATGTCGTAAATCTCGTCCTGCACCTCGCCGCGGAACTGGGAGGTGATGGCCGCAGCCACGCCGACTCTAGCCGGCTGGTAGTCCGCATCGATCTGCAGTGCCTCGCCGAACAGTTCGATAGCATCCTGATCCTGAAAAGTCTCCAGGTAGAGATAGCCCCAGCGCGTTTTAATGCCGGGGTGATCCGGCTGTTGGGTCACGGCCGTGGCAAACAGGGTGTTGGCCCGGCGCACGTCGCCCAGGGCCCAGCTGGCTTCGGCCTGCAGGGCTGCCTCGGTGGTGGCAAACACCAGATTGCTGAAGCATTCGCGGGCCGCGCTGTCTTGCCCCGACCACAGCATTTGATCGCAGGGCTGCAGACGAGCATCGCGCTCGCCGCTGTAATCAACCGTATAGGCAGCAGTGTCCTGAGAGGCGAGACAGCTTGCTACCGCTAACAGGGCCGGATGCAGCAGCTGCCTAGCGCGCATCACTGCTACCCAGTTCGTTGTCGAGGCGCTGCTGCACGCGTCCCAACTCCAGCATCAGGCTTTGCAGCTGATCAAAATATTCCGACTCCGGCAATTGGCTGCGACGGTCGATCAGCTGCTGAATGCGGCCTTCCAGGCGCAAGCGTTCCTGCAGCAGGGCTTCGCTGGCGTTGGACAGCTGCGTGCTGGCCAGCAGACCCAGGCGCGATACGACAAAGGCGTTTGCGCCCTCGGCGTCGGACACCAGCGCATGCTCAGACGCCAGCAGATTGTCGCTCTCGTAGTGCCGCGCCACCTGATCCAGGGTGTAGGCATAAAGCTCGCCGGCACTGAGCAGCTCGTTGCGGTTAGCGTCGGCGCCACTGTCGCCCAGTCCGGCTACCCAGTAGTCGCCAAATACCGGTGCGTTGCGCTCATTACCGCTGCGCGTTGCGGTGATGACGATGCGTTGGTCGTCGGCCAGCAGCTCCTGCAGCACGCCGCTGGAACTGGTCATGGATACGACCAACTGCGGTCCGCTGGGAAGGGAGGCAAGCAATTCGCGCAAATGCTGACCGGTGAGATCGGGACCGCCGATGTTGAACTTGTAGGACTCGCCGTCGTAGCTGCCGTGGCCAACCAGGTAGAGCTGCAATCGATCGCCGGCCTGCATCTGTCGTTTGAGTTCGGCAAAGAGCGCCTCGATGGCTTCAAGATTCGATTGTTCGGACGTGAGTATCCACTGGCGTCCCGCGCCGGTATTGAGTCGAGCCAAGGATTCGCCCAGATCGGCGGCGCGGCCGCGGAAAGTTTCGTCGTAATAGGTCTCGCCACCCAGACCTGTGAGGACCAGGTAGTAGTCGTTGGCTTGGGCGGCAGTGCCGGCCAGGCTGGCAGCTGCCAGGAAGTTCGCAGCCAGTCGTCGCATCAGATGTGTCCCCAGCGCTTGCGCAATAACCATTCAAGGCCTTTGAGAAGGAACAGCAGGATGAAATTCACCGGCATGCTCCAGAGCGGCAGCCACTGGCGTTCGGTAATGCCGGCAGCGGAAAAGCGCACCTGATCCGGCAGCTGATCCAGTGTGTCCAGGGTCCAGTAGCGCCCGCCGGTCTGCGCTGCAATGCGCTCCAGCAGCTGGCGATTCTGTGCGGCGTTGAAATACTCGGCGCTGGCATCGCTGCGCGTGACGAAGAGTCGCTGTGTAGCCAGCTCGGTCTCGCCCTGCGAGGCCCGCATGTCGAGCTGCACCGGCCCGCTGGAGGTCACATCGATACTGCCCCGGTAAAGTCCGGGCTCGTCGGCCACCTCCTGCAGTGCCAGGTTTTCTGGCACGCCCTGCTCGGGCACCAGTATCACGCGCACTTCGGCATCGGTATTGGGTTCAAAATCCGTGGTGCGCACGCGCGCTTCCAGCACCAGGGTGGTGTCGTCCCGGTACCAGCTCTGGTCGGTATAGAAATCCACCTGATGCGGCGCTTCGCTGATCATTTCCTGTAACAATTGGCGCCAGAATATCTCGTGAGAATCATCCTCCGACGGCATTTGCATCTGCCAGCGCCAGGTGCCGCCGCTGGCCAGTACCATGACCTTGCCGCGACCGTAGCGTTGGCTCACCAGCATTGGCAGCGCCTGGTTACCGACTTCCACCTCCAGCAAGGTGACGGCGCCAGGCTTGACGCGACCAATCAGTTGATAGTCGGCCAGCGATGGCAGCGCTTGCCAGCGCTCCCGGTTGCTTGCGTCGTCCAGGGCGAAGCGCAGCCAGTCCGAATCGTAGCCCAGGGCAGTGGGGCGGACCGGCGCCTGTTGGCGCACGAAAGTGCCAGTGGCGTTGGGCAACACTACGGGTAGCAGGTCGGTGATGGGCGTGTTCTGCCAATCGCCGTCGGACAGCGACTGGCGTCCGCCCAGAAACAGCAGGGCGCCGCCGCGGTCGCCAACAAAGCCCTTGATCAGTTCCAGCTGGTCTGGGCTGAAGGAGGCCGCTTCCTGGGTGCCGAGCACCAGCGCATCGTACTGGTAGAGCTCTTCCTGCCGGGTGGGGAAGCCGTCGTTCAGCTGCTCCGGGCTGTCGATGCCCTGGCGGTAAATACGATTGGGAGAGGTGCGCAGCAGGGTGTGCAGGTGCAGAAAGTTTTCGTTTTCCACGGCGCGGCGAATGAACTTGTATTCCCAGCGCGGTTCACCCTCCACGTAGAGCACGCGCGGTTCGCGCGCCGACACAGTGAGCGGGTGCAGGTAACGGTTGTTGACCAGATTGCGTTCTCCGGCCACGGGGTCGATTTCAAAGCGCAACTGGCGCAGGCCCAGTTCGCCGGTAGGAATGCGCAGGCTGTGCTGGCTCAGCTGGTCGTTGCCGGGCAGGCTGATGCGCTCGGAAGATAGAATGCGCTCGCCGTCGTAGACCTTGAGTTGCACGTCCTGAGCGCGGCCGCTGCGCACTTCCACCAGGGCATCCAGATTGATTTCGGGAACGGCCCGCTGCGGCAGCTGCACGCCAGCAATTTCTACATCCTCTTCGAGAATTTCGCGGCCGATACCCAGGCTGTGCACGGGAATACCGGCGGCGGCCAGCTCGCCATACCAGGCCGGGTCGATGCCGCGGTTGTCGGCGCCATCGGAAATCAGTATCACGGCCCCCACGGATTCGGTGCGAGCTGCTTCCAGCGCCGCGCTCAGGCTGGGCGCCAGTTCAGTACGGGCGCCGGGTGCGGGCAGGTTGTCCAGCGATGCCAAATTGTCGAGCTGGGTGGCAAAAGACTTCAACTCAACCTGATAGGTAGCGCGGAGGGGTTCCAACAGTTCGCTTTCGATTTGCGCCAGTGCCGACTGCAAGCGGCTGGTTTCGCCATCATCGCTCAGGGCCATGGACGCCGAGGTATCGATCAGCACCACAATTTTATTGTCGCCGGGGCGCAGACTGTCCAGTTGCAGAACAGGTTGCGCCAGCATCAGGGTGGCCAGCACCAGCACCGCCAGCTGCAGGATGCCGACCATGGCCAGACGCCAGGGTGCGATCTGTCGCCGCTGATAAATCAGACTGGCAAGCAGAACCGCGCCGAGCAGCGTCAGCAAAATCGCCAGGGTCGTTGTGCCGAAGCGGGTCGACAGAATGAGTTCGGCTTGGCGAAAGGTAGCGGCGGAATAGGAGAACAGCAATTCGAACATAGGGTTCCGCTAGTGCGTCATCGCATAGATAAGGTAGTTGACGCCGAAGCGGTAGGCCAGTGCCGTCATGGGCTCAGGGTAGTAAGGGCTATCGGCATGCTCCCAGGCATCGCCCATGTCCATATTGAAATTCACTGCCACCATCAATCGCCCCTGGTCGTCGTAAACACCCAGCCACTGGGGTGTGTAACCATCGCCCTCCCATGTTACGCCGCTGCGAATGGCGCCAATCCCGGCAATCTGGATTCTCTTGTCGACGGAATAAAGCACATTAAAGATTTCGTCGGTTTCCGGTATCTCGACTAGGGGGCGGTCGGGGAAGACCTTGCGGAATTCATTGTAAAAGGCTTGCCACTCATAGCTTCCATGGAAGTCATCAGTCATCAGAAAGCCGCCGCGCTCCAGGTACTCGCGCAGAATGAGCGCCTCTTCATCGGTGAAATACCAGCGACTGACCTCTACTGCATAGAGAAAAGGGAAATCAAAAAGCGCTTCGTCGGTCAGGCGCAAAATGCGCCCGGCATCTGAACTCTCCACCCGAGTCAGGCGGCGGATGCCTTCATTGAGGTGGTATTCAGCTTCAGGCCAGTCGGTGTTCCAGCCTGCGCCGCGACGATTGGAATATCCTGCCATGCTGCTGCCGTAAGCCAGACGGGCAAAATTGAATTCGGCATTTGGTGGGCGGGTGGGATCCTCGGTCAGGCTGGAACGGACCGACGGCGCAAAGGGCTGGGCCTGGGCGACGCAGCTCATCAGAATGTAGCCTAGGGCAAAAAGGAGTATGCGCAAGTCGAGGTGACCCGGTTACCTGATTAACCGATCCATTATGCCTTTAGCGGTGGATCGGCCAGCAACGCGGTTAATGAAAATTAACGACACTTCGGCAATTCGCCGGGCGGGTTCAGTTGTCAGGCAACCTGCTGGCCAGTTAAATAGTATGACTCAGCCTCGGGGAGAAGATCATGAAAAAAGCCGTCTTGCTAACTGCGCTATTTGCACTGCCGATGCACCTGCTGCAAGCCCAACCGGGCGGTGGCGCGGCCGCCCTTCCCGAGGGTGACATGAAGCCGGTGGTGGAGAGCCTGTGCGTGGCGTGCCACAACCTGACCTCCATACGCAATTCGACCGGCTATTCGGCCAAAGACTGGTCCTTCCTTATCGACGGCATGGTGGATCTACCTGAGCCGACGCACAGTCGCGTGGTCAACTACCTGGCCGAGCACTTCCCCTACCGGCCCGGCCGCGAGCCGACCCTGGTGGACGGCGACTACGATCTGCAAATTGTCGAGTGGCGCGTGCCGACCCTGGGTCAACGTCCCCGCGACCCCTTCCAGATGGAAGACGGCACCATCTGGTGGGCCGGCATGTACGCCAGCCTGATTGGCCGCTTCCACCCGGAAACCGGTGAGGTGCGCGAATACCGCCTGGATCCAACCGCCCGGCCCCACAGCATCATTGCCGATAGCAGCGGCGACATCTGGTATACGGGCAATGGCAACGGTACGGTCGGCAAGCTCGATCCGGATAGCGGCGAAATTACCGTCTATCCGATGCCGGACCCGTCGGCCCGCGACCCGCACACGCCCTATTTTGCCGATGACGGCATGCTCTGGTTTACCCTGCAGGGCAGCAATATGATCGGGCGCCTCAATCCGCAAAATGGCGATATTCGCCTAGTCAGCACGCCGACCCAAGGCGCGCGTCCCTACGGCATCAAGCAGGATTCCACCGGCATGGTCTGGGTGGCTTATAACGGCGCCAACGGGCTGGCCCGGGTCAACCCGGATGATATGAGCGTGACCGAGTTCAAGACGGCTGCGCCGGAAACCCATATCCGCCGACTGGCCATCGATAGCAATGACATGATTTGGTATGTGGATTCCGGGCGCGGCTATATCGGCCGGCTGAATCCGCGCACGGGCGATTTCCGCGAGTGGCCCTCACCTAGTGGCCCGACCTCGCATCCCTATGCCATGGAAATCGTCGACGATGTGGTCTGGTACAACGAATCGGGTATGCGCCCCGACGCACTGGTGCGCTTTGACCCAGCCACCGAGACCTTCCAGTCCTGGGCCATCCCCTCGGGTATCGGCATTATTCGCCATATGCGCGCTACGCCGGATGGCAACATCGCCATTCACCAGAGCAGCACCAATACCATCGGGCTGGCCATTCTGCCGGACTGACAGCTAGACGTCAGGGCAACAGGGTCCTGCCCAGCGGATAAAAATCAACCCGGTCCCCGGCGGCGACAGCTTCGCCCGCCGGGCGGCGCACCAGACCATCGGCCCGACCCAGATCGGCCAGGCGGTGACTGCCCTGAGCGGCAAAGATTTCCGCGCCCTCGGGCAGCCAGCGGGCGCGCAAATACTCCTCGCGCGAACCGGCCTCTGAGCCATTTAGTGCCGCCAGTTGAATCGGCCTGACAATGGCCTCGCGCTCACCCTGCAGTCGGCGAATCAGCGGTGCGGCAAAGAGCGCAAAGGTCACGAACGAGGATACCGGATTGCCTGGCAGGCCCAGATAAAGGCAGCATCCCATGTTGCCAAAGGCCAGCGGTTTGCCCGGTTTAACGGCAATCTTCCACAGGTCGATCTGGCCGAGCTCCTGCACCACGGCTTTCAGATGGTCTTCCTCGCCCACCGATACGCCGCCACTGGTGAGGATTAAATCGGCGAGCCCGGCAGTCTCGGCCAGGATATCGCGAATGGCAACCGGGTCGTCGCTCAAGTGTCCAGAGTGCACCAACTCGACACCCAGGCGTCTCAGCATGGCATCCAGCATGACGCGGTTGCTGTCGTAGATTTGCCCTGGCCGCAGATGCTGGCCGGGTTCGACCAGTTCGTCCCCGGAGGAAAACAGCGCGATGCGAACCGGCCGCCATGTCAGCACCTCGGCACAGCCGCCGGCCGCACATAGCGCCAGATGCTGGGGTTGCAGACGCACGCCGGCCTCAACCAGCACGCTGCCCTCGACAAAATCCTCGCCGCGCCGACGAACATGGGCTGCCGCCGCCGGTCGATTCAATACGCGCACCCAGGGTTGACCATCGCGTGTAAAGGCTTCGGCATTTTCCTGTATGCACACAGCGTCGGCACCCGCCGGCACAGCTGCGCCGGTCAGGATACGTTGGGCGGTACCCGGCGCCAGCAGAGCGGGGGCCTGTCCGGCTGCCGAGCGGCCGCCGAGGGGTAGTTCGTTGCTCGAGTCCAGGTCGGCTAGGCGCAGGGCGTAGCCATCCATCGCGGAATTATCGAAAGCCGGGGCAGCGACGCGCGCCAGCGCCGGCGCTGCCAGCACGCGGTTCAGCGCATCGTGCAGGGAGAGAATGTCGGTCTCGACCAAGGGCTCGGCGGCAGCCAGCAGTTGCTTTAGCGTCTGCTCAACCGAATGCATTGAGAACTTGCTTCATCTTTAAAAGCACTTGCGAGGCAGTAGACACAAGGCAGCTAGCTTTGCCGCCAGGCGGCGGTGTGCGGCACAAAGTTACAGGGTGCAAAGCGCGAGTCCAGCTGTTCGCGCAGAATGCGATTCCAGGCCGTGGTGCAGGCGCCGGTAGCCCCCGGCAGACAAAACACCAGGGTGCGGTTGGCCAGCCCGGCCAGGCAACGCGACTGAATGGTGGAGGAGCCGATTTCCTCAAAGGACACCTGGCGAAACAGCTCGCCAAAGCCATCCACTACTTTATCCAGCAATGGCATCACCGCCTCGGGCGTCGAATCCCGTCCGGTCAGGCCGGTGCCGCCGGTAATCAGCACAATATGTACTGCTTCATCCGCGATCCAGCGGCTGACGGCGGCGCGAATGGCGTAGATATCATCGATCACCAGCAGGCGCTCAGCACAGCGGTGGCCGTCGGCCTCGAGTAGCTCCTGCAGGCGCTGGCCGGAGCTGTCGTTGGCCAGAGTGCGCGTATCCGATACCGTCAGTACGGCAATGTTCAGCGGGAAAAAGTCATGGGCGGCGTGGGGCACGGTAACTCCTTAGTCGGCGTGAGGGTTGCACACGGTGCACTGGGGGGAGGGCTCAATGCGACTGCTGAACCAGTGTCCGGAGCGGCCATCGTAACGGTGCATCCAGGTGCTGGCATCGTCGCCGATCTCAGCCAGAATCCGCAGCGCTTGCGTCGCCTGCATGCTGCCCATGATACCCAATACCGGACCAACCACGCCCAGGGTGCTGCAATCCATTGGCGGCCCACCATTGCCGGTGCGCAATACGCAAGCCAGACAGGGCGACGACCGGCGGTCGAGTCGCAGACAGATCAACTGGCCTTCCCAGCCGATGGCAGCGGCGCTGACCAGAGGCTTCTGGAAGGCGACACAGGCGCGACTAATCTCCAGCCGCGAATCCAGGTTGTCAGTGCAATCCAGCACCAGATCGACCTCGCCCAGATAGGCGGCGAGCTCCTGGCTGTCGACTCGCTCCACGACCGCTTCGCAGCGAATGTGTGGGTTCAACGCCTGCAGACGCTGGGCGGCAATTTCTGCCTTGGGCTTGCTAATGTCCTCGTCGCGGTAAAGCACCTGGCGATGCAGATTGCCCAGCTCGACCAGATCGCGATCCATCAGTATGAGTTTGCCGATACCGGCGGTAGCGAGATAAAGTGCTGCCGGACATCCCAGCCCACCGAGCCCAACAATGGCCACTGTCGCCGCGCGGAAGGCTTCCTGGGCTTCATCGCCGAGGTCGGCCACCATCAGCTGGCGCGCGTAGCGAACAAATTCCTCGGAGCTAAGCATCAGATTACTTGTCCCAGCGTTGCGCGCGTTGCTGGTCGTTGGTGCGTGACTCGATCCAGCGGCTGCCCGAGGCATCGGTTTCCTTCTTCCAGAAGGCTGCCCGGGTTTTCAGGTAGTCCATGATGAACTCGCAGGCGGCGAAGGCGTCGGCCCGATGGCTGGAGGCGACACCCACGTAAACAATCTGATCGGCGGGCTTAAGCTGCCCCACACGGTGGATTACCCGGACAGCCAGCAAATCCCAGCGCGAGCGGGCTTGCTGCAGAATCTCCTCCATCAGGTTTTCCGTCAGGCCGGAGTAGTGCTGTAGATACAGGGTATCAACGGATTGATCACCCGCCATTTCGCGCACCAGGCCGACAAAGGTCACCACGGCGCCGGCATCGCCAGCGGTCGCCCGCAACCCTCGGTATTCGGCCTGAATATCCAAATCCGCTTCGCGGACTTCAATGCTAAAGGGGGAGGATGTGGTCATGAGGGCATTTTTGCACCTGGCCCCTGCAGAAGCCAGTGGCCTGCATTTGGAGCATCCCGTTAGGTAGCCTTCTTTACTCGCCCGAAGCCCTCAATCGGCTATCGGCATGCCGTGATGCTCTGCAACTGCGTTTATGCGCAACGGTTATTGATCTGGGGATATGGAGAGACGACGGAGGATTTGAGCTCAATCCGGCAACATAACGGCATCCGTAACCTGCCAGATTTTCCCGTTCGCCTTGGACATCAGATAAATTTCTTCACCCGCCAGATCGGTGCCAAAGCGCAGATCAACGCGCGGTGCTCCGCCCGCCAAATCCACCATGGTCACCGCATTGCCGGCGGCATCGCGCAGCTGGAATTCGAAGACTTCAGCCGGTGGGCCACCGCGCTGTAGATCGGCGATTTCGACGAAGCGTGGAAAGCCGTTGCGGATATCGCCGAGGATAAATTTTCCCTGCAGAACTGGCAGGGATGCACCTCGATAGGCCATGCCTGCGAGGATGGCATTACCCGAGCCATGGTCGTACATGGCTGCCGGATAGACAAAGCCATACTCGGCGTCGTTGGCTGGCAGCGGGTAGACCTGGGTTGGCGTCGTCTTGTCGAACAGGAAGGGCCCTTCGCGCAGGTTCCAGCCCAGGTTGTCGCCGGCCTGCAGTTCATACAGCCCTTCGATGGTGGATTCGCCCAGCATGCCGACATACATCTTGCCGGTGGCGCTGTCCCAGACAAAGCGGTGCGGGTTGCGCATGCCATAGGCGAAGATCTCGCCCAGTGCCTGAGGCTGTCCAGCAAAGGGATTGTTGGCGGGAATACCGTACTGGCCGTTGGCGGAGTTGTTGCCCTGTGGGTCGATGCGCAGGATCTTGCCGTGAGGCATGGACAGATTCTGTGGCGCGTCGGTCCAGTTCGGCACACGCTCGGATTCGCCCATGGCGATATAAAGCAGGCCATAGTCGGAGTCGCCGGGTTGCGCCGTGGTATTAAAGCCAAGCTGCTGCATGCCGTGGTTGGTCATCTGCAAACCGATGCGCAGCAGCTCGCGGTGATTACCGGAAAAGCGGTTGTCAGCCGGGTTGTTCATCTTCCATTCGGTCACCACGCCTTGCAGCAGGGTGTCACCGGGGTAGGGCATGTCGGGCGTTAGGGTGGTCAAGGCCTCGCCGCCTTCCGAGTGCGCGGTATAGAAGAGGCCGTTGCTGGCGAAGTCGGGGTGAAAAGCCAGGTAGGCTAGGCCGGAACCAATTCCCGGCTCAAGCACAAAATGCGGGAATTCGTCGGCCATATCGAGAAACTCGACCGGCTGACGATCGACAATTAGCCAGGCCTTGCCATTGAGGTCAGCCACTGCCAGACGGCCGCTGCCATCGGGAATTTCCTCCAGCGAAATAATGCGCGCAGCGGCGACGGGCGGGGCGGCCGAGGCAGGGATGGTAGCGAACTCCTCTAGTACCAGCGTCAGGTTGGAGGGGGTTGGGTCGGCTACGGGATCGGGCAGCGCAGTTTGCGCCAGGGGTTTGCCTGCCAAAGCCAGCGCAAACACCACAGTGCAGGCCAGCGCCAAATTCTCGGTTCGCATGTCTACCCCTCTTTGACGGATCGTTATTGTGGATCAAATCATAATCAATTAGCTGCCGCGGCGGGGCGGATTTCTGCTTTTCTGCGGGCGCTGACAGGTGATAATGCCGCCCTTTCATCCACCGGCCTTATCCCCGAGAAAAATCATGTCTGCTGGAGCCCGCCGCTGCCGGTTGTCGCTACACCGCCGTGGCCCGTCACCGCGACGAGGGCGACAACAAGCGGCATGCGGATATGGGCTTCCAGGAGGGCTGGGGCACCGTGCTCGACCAGCTGGTTGAGCATATGAAAGCGGTGACTCACTAACCTTTATCCTTAGCTATATTGAGATAGTGCCGCTCTTTGGTTGCCGAATTGTGCGATAGTAAAAATCTTGTTTACTCCTGACCTCGACTAGCCACTAATTGCGCGCCGATACACCAGATCGAGGCCCGAGGTGGGCGCAGCCCTGGAGCTTGGTGTTTTCACAACTGCGCGCTATCATTGCATTGTTAATTTGTCAGGAGTTTGTTATGAACACCCGTTTGTTGTTGATCGCATTGAGCTGTGTAGGTTTGTTGAGTGCCTGTTCCGAGCCAGCCGAAGAAGTGGCGGCCCCTGCTGCAGTGGACAGCGTCATGGAACAACCAGTGGAAGAAGCCGCCGAAGCCGGTGAAGCTGCGGTAGATGCCGCTGCCGACGCCATGGCCGATATGGCCGCTGAAATGGAAGCCGCTGCCGCCGAAGCTGCGGATGCCATGGGCGACATGATGGAAGCCCCTGCAGTACCAGCCAATCAGTAATAGCTGAGGTTTGGAAAAGCCCCCGCGGCCAGCGCCCTGGGGGCTTTTTTTTTATGCGCGTGTCAGGGCGCCAGTTGCAGCGGCGGTTCCTGCAGCAGGGCGAACTGTTCGCGCAGCTCGAGGATGTGCTCGCCCCAGTAACGCTCGGTGTTGAACCAGGGGAAGTGGCGCGGGAAGGCCGGATCGTCCCAGCGCCGCGCCAGCCAGGCGCAGTGGTGCAGCATGCGCAGGGTGCGCAGGCTTTCCACCAGCTGCAATTCGCGCGGTTCAAAAACATGGAACATGGCATAGCCTTCCACCAGCTCCTGCAGCTGAATCAACTGCTCGTGGCGCTCTCCGGAAAGAAACATCCACAGATCCTGAATGGCAGGTGCCATGCGGACATCGTCAAAATCGACAAAGTGCGGTGCATCGTCGCGCCACAGAATATTGCCGATATGGCAATCGGCATGACAGCGAATCCAGCGCACATCGGCACTGTCGGCAAAGCGCTGCTGGACCAGCTTGAGAATATCGCGCCCCAGGCTGATGTAGGCCGGGCGCAATCCAGATGGCACTAGGCGTAGGGCGGTATCCAGGCTCTCTTCACCGTAGCTTTGCCAGGTGAGACTGGGACGATGCTGAAAGGAGTCAGCCTGGCCGACCCGGTGCATGCGCCCCAGGCACTGCCCCAAGGTGTAGAGGTTATCGAGGTTGTCCAGTTCGGGTGCTCGGCCACCCTTGCGCGGGAATAGGCTGAAACGCATGGCCTCGTAGTGCAGCAGGCTGTCGCCCTGGGCATTGCGCAAAGGCGCCACAACCGGCAGCTCCTGCTCAGCCAGCTCAAAGACGAAGTCGTGCTCCTCCTGAATTTGCGCATTGCTCCAGCGCTGCGGCCGATAGAACTTGGCTACCAGTGGCTCCTCTCCCTCGATACCCACCTGATAAACGCGGTTTTCGTAGCTGTTCAGCGCTAGCATGCGCCCATCCACCAGATAGCCCTGGGATTCGATAGCAGCCAGCACGAAGTCGGGTGTCAGGCCGTCGAAGGGATGTGCGGTTATGGCTGACATGGGGGCCCCGTTTTGTTCCGGGGGATTATGCGGGATAGCCGGCGCCAGAAGGGGCACATGGGAGAAATTAAATATACCCGGGTAATATTGACATTTAAAAATACCCGGGTAAAAATAAATCGTCCAAACAGGAAATCCCGCCATGACCGCGCCAGACTATCGTCGTTCCTACACCGCCTTTCGTGGCGGCCGGCATCTGGTCACCGGAACGCCGGATGAAGTGGCGCCGGTTATTCGTGCCACGCTGGACGCGCCTGCAGAACAGCCGCTGCAGGTGTTTGACAACGCCAGCGGCCGGTCGGTGGATCTGGATATTCAGGCCACGGAAGCGGAAATCCGCACCTATCTGAGTTATCAATCGCGCCGGTCAGAGGATAAGGCGGCCCCGGTGGCGGCCACAGCAGCGGATCGGCCACGCGGCCGCGGTCGACCCAAACTGGGCGTGGTTGCCAGGGAGGTGACCTTGTTACCGCGCCATTGGGCCTGGTTGGCCGACCAGCCGGGCGGCGCCTCGGTGGCGTTGCGCAAGCTGGTGGAAAAAGCACGCAAGGAATCGGTGGATCAGGATCAGTCGCGCCAGTCCAGTGAGCGCGCCTATCAATTCATGCTGGCTATGGGCGGGGATTTGCCCGGCTTTGAGGAAGCCATGCGCGCACTCTTTGCCGGCGATCGTATCCGCTTCGACGCGCAGATAGCCGCCTGGCCGGTGGATATCCGCAACCATGCCTCTTGGCTCGCCTTTGGCCGGGTGCGCCTGGCAGCAAGTTAGAAGCGAATGCGCGGCTTGTCAGCCACCGGTGACGGGCGGTAAAAAGGCGACCTCGTCGCCGTCCTGCAGCGGATGATCCCAGTCGACCAGGGTATGGTTGACCGAAATCAGGGTTTGGGGGTTGTCGAATTCGCGCGCTAGCTGTCCATGATTAACCGCTAGCTGATCTGCTAGGTTGCGCAGCTTGGTCAGTTCGCTTGTCCAGGGCAAACGCAAATCGGGTTGGTCGTGCAGGTCCCCCAAACGACCAAACAACAGAACACGGATCATTGATCGGCCATCCAGTGGCCGCTTTTACCGCCGGATTTTTCCAGCAAACGAATCGACTCGATGACGATTCCCTTGGTTTCCGACTTGCACATGTCGTAGAGGGTGAGTGCGGCTACGGACGCTGCCGCTAGGGCTTCCATCTCTACACCCGTTTTGCCCGTGCAGCGGCAAGCGGCTGTGATGCGCAAGCACTCGGGCGGCACCGGATCGATCTGCACGTCGACGCGCGACAGCGACAGCGTGTGGCACATGGGAATCAAATCGGCAGTCTTCTTGGCAGCCATGATGCCGGCGATGCGCGCGGTGGCCAGCACATCGCCCTTGGGCATTTTGGCATCGAGAATTTTTTGCAGCAGGTCCGGCGTCATGCGCACCAGGGCTTCCGCGCTGGCCTCGCGGACAGTCTCGGTCTTGTCCGAGATATCCACCATGTGCGCTTCGCCGCGCGGATTGAGGTGGCGCATAACCTACTCGCTGCGGTCGGCCGCTTCCTGAATGGCGCCGCCGGCGCGTTGAATGTCTTCGCCAAGGCCCTGCATGGTGTTGCAGGCAGTCAGCGCGAGCGCTAGACAGATCAGGGTCAGGCTGTGGCAAATGAGCTTGTTCATGATTCCAGACTCAAAATTTGAAAACGGGACTGCATTTTAACTGCGAACCCCGCTTTCAGTTAGCCCCCGATTAATCCGAGGGGGGTTGACCGCGGCTCGTCAGCCGACGCGCCGTAAGAATCATGTTGGGCTTGTCGTCCAGATAATTCAGGTAGGCCTGACCGCCGTCCCAGAGCAGGTTCTGGTTCAGCCCATCGCTGGGGTCGCCCACCGACTTAAAGCTTTGCACCACCGCCATGCCTTGAATCACCTGGCCAAAGACGGCGAAGCCATATTGCGGCCTGGCCAATTCATTATTGTTGGCGTAGTTGATAAAAACCTGGGTGGAAGCTGTGTCGGGGCCCGCCTTGGCGAAGGCCAGCGTGCCGGGCTCAAAGGCGAAGCGGCTTGGGTCGTCGGCGAATTTTTCGTAGCGCCATTGCCTGTAGTCCGGGCGCCAGTTGATGCCAAATTGCGCAATAAAGCCGGTCACAACGCGCGAGACTGGAATCTTGTCGTAGTAGCCGATCTCGACCAGATGCAAAAAGCGCTCAGCGGCATTGGGCGCAGCCTGGGGATAGACCGCTATCACAAAGTCGCCGACCTCGGTGGTGAACTGCACGAGCTCTGGCACGCCGGGGTCGGGCGCAGCTTCCGTTAGTCCCGGCAGAGGTTGCAGGGGCGGCACATCGCTCAGGGGTGTCAGGTCAGCCTCGACTAAGACTGGCACCTGTTCATTCTGGCTGCCGGCGGAGACCGCTATGACAGCCGTTGCCGACGCGGGGGTACTCGACTCAGCTGCTGCGGCATCCGCAGCGGGTTCTTCCCTAACGGCGGCAGGTTCGGCGTCAGCGCCGGATTCAGCAGGGATCGCGCTAAGGTTCGGGTCTATCTCGACCTGCACTGAATCGCCCGCAGCGTCGGGCACTGCCGCAGGCTGGGATGGTTCAGCGGAGCGATCGCAGCCAGCAAGCAGCAGCGCGCACAGGCAGAGCAGGGAAGGGGATAACTTCATGGGTTGCCACAAAAGGAGCCGGAGTCCGCTGGACTCCGACTGCCGCGAGGATTAAGCCAGCGCCTTGATATTGGCGATCAGTTCGGCCGCCACCTTCTGACCATCGCCGTAGAGCATACGGGTGTTGTCCGCATAGAACAGGGCGTTCTCGATACCGGAGAAGCCGCGGCCCTGACCGCGCTTGATGACGATACAGTTTTTGGCTTCCTCGGCGTTGAGGATGGGCATGCCGTAGATGGGACTATCCGGGTTGTTTTTGGCATCCGGGTTGACCACGTCGTTGGCGCCGATCACCAGGCACACGTCGGTGTTGGCGAATTCCTCGTTGATCTCATCCAGATCCTGAATGATGTCGTAGGGCACGCCGGCTTCGGCCAGCAGCACGTTCATGTGGCCGGGCATACGACCTGCCACCGGGTGAATGGCAAATTTCACCTTGACGTTGTTTTCCAGCAGCAATTGGGTGAGTTCCCAAATCTTGTGCTGGGCCTGGGCCACCGCCATACCGTAACCGGGCACGATGATGACGCGCTCGGCATAGGCCATCATCACCGCCACATCCTGGGGTTCGATGGCTTTCATGGAGCCAGTCACTTCGGTCTGGGCTCCGGAGCCACCACTGCCGAAGTTGGAGAACAGCACATTGGCCAGCGAACGGTTCATGGCCTTGGCCATCAACTGCGTCAGCAGGGTACCGGCGGAACCCACCACAATACCGGCAATCATCATGGCGGCATTGCCGAGCACGAACCCCTCAAAGCCCACAGCCAGGCCGGTGAGGGCGTTGTAAAGGGAGATCACCACCGGCATATCGGCGCCGCCTATGGGCACCGTCATCAGCACGCCAAAGATCAGGGCGAGCACAAAAAAGGCTATCAGAATATTGGTGGAGAAGTGGGCGTCGGTAATCAGGCGCGTGCCCTCGGCCAGATCCACCGACATCATCATCCACACGCCCAGACCGAGCGTGATCAGGAACACGGCGCCGTTAAAGAAGCGCTGGCCGGCAAAGCGAATCACGCCGGTCATCCAGCCTTGCAGCTTTGCAAAGGCGACCAGTGAACCGGAGAAGGCGATGGCACCAATCAGGGCGCCCAGCACCGCCAGCACATGCACTTCCAGCAGATGGCTGGTTGCCGAGGTGTGACCGGCAATCTTGAACAGCTCGATAGCGGCAATCGCCGCAGCGGCGCCGCCACCCATGCCGTTGTAGAGCGCGATCATCTGCGGCATATCGGTCATGGCGACGCGTTTGCCGGTCCACCAAGCCAGGATAGAGCCGGTGACGATGGCCACAATCATCAGGCCGTAGTTGCCCAGGCCCGGATAGGCAAAGGTCACCAGGGTGGCGATGAGCATACCGATGCCGGCCCAGATGATTCCCTGGCGCGCCGTTTTCGGCGACGACATGCGCTTGAGGCCGATAATAAAGAGGGCGGCAGCGACGAAGTAGGAGGCTTGGATCAGGAAACCCACGTCTTAACCCTCCTTCTTGGATGATTTGAACATTTCCAGCATGCGCTCGGTGACCACATAGCCACCCACCGCGTTGCCGGCGGCCAGAAATACACCGATAAAGCCAATGGTCAATTCCAGGCTGGTCTCGGCGTGGCCCATGGCCACCATGGCACCTACCAGCACAATGCCGTGCACGAAGTTTGAGCCGGACATGAGCGGGGTGTGCAGGATCACCGGCACCTTAGAAATGACTTCGTAGCCCGTAAAGGCAGCCAGCATAAAGATATAGAGTGCAACCATGCCTTCGATCATCGGGATTCCTCCACCAGCTTGCGGATCATGTCGTGCTTGATTTCGCCGTTATGGGTCAGGCAGGCCTTGGCGATGATTTCGTCGTTCCAGTCGACTTCCAGCTTGCCTTCCTTAATCAGCAGGGAGGCGAAATTGAATAGGTTCTTGGCGAACATCTCGGAAGCGTGCAGCGCCAACTCGGAGGGCACGTTGAGGGGGCCGGCAATGGTCACACCCTGGTGCTCGATAATTTCACCGGGCTGGGTCAGTTCACAGTTGCCGCCGCCTTCGGAAGCCAGGTCGACAATCACCGAGCCGGGCTGCATGGCCTCGACGGCTGCTTTGCTGATCAGCTTGGGCGAGGGGCGTCCGGGAATGGCGGCGGTCGTGACGATGCAATCGGCCTTGGCAATATGGCTGTCGACGATTTCCTTCTGCTTGGCCTTCTCTTCCTCGGTCAATTCGCGGGCGTAACCGCCTTCGCCGCGGGCATCGATGCCGGTATTGACGAATTTGGCACCCAGGGATTCGCACTGCTCCTTGGTTTCCGGGCGGATGTCGTAGGCCTCAACCATGGCGCCGAGACGGCGCGCTGTGGCAATGGCCTGCAATCCAGCGACGCCGGCGCCCAGCACCAGCACCTTGGAGGGCCGAATCGTGCCGGCTGCGGTGGTCAGCATGGGGAAGAACTTGGCGCTCAGGGTGGCCGCCTTGAGTACGCCCAGATAGCCGGCTACGGCCGCCTGGGAGGACAGGGTGTCCATGGCCTGGGCGCGGGAAATACGCGGAATGAACTCGGTGGCCCAGCAGGTGATTTTCTGTTCCTTCAGTCGTTTGATCGCATCCAGATTTTTGGTCGGATTCATGGCGGCGACCAACAGGGTGCCGGGGCGCATCTGGGCGATTTCTTCGGCGTTGGGTGCCTGCACCTTGAACACCAGATCGGCAGTGCCGAGCACCTCGGCGGCACTGGCACCGACCTGCAGGTTGTCGCTGGCGAACTTGTCGTCGGGCAAGAAGGCGGAATCGCCGGCGCCATGCTCAAGGAGTACCTTGACGCCCAGGCCACCCAGTTTCTTCACCACGTCCGGGGCGAGTGCTACGCGCCGTTCGTCAGTCGCCGACTCGCGAATGACACCCAGTTTTACGGCCATATCTGGTCTCCAGTTTGGTTCGACTTGAGGGGTGCGCATTCTCTATCCGCTGGCCACGGATGAGAAATAGATTCCCTAAATAACAGAAGCCGGGGGATTCAATGACCTGCTGGTCGTTGAACATCATCGGTGACCCTTGCGCTAGCCGGGGACCAGCCTAATGGCATCGTCGTCCGGTAGCAGGTCGGCCAGACATTGGTTGAGATAACGCAGACCCAGCGCAGAAGGCTTGATCATCTCGGGGTCCGGCTCGAGAAAACCCCGCTCTGTCAGTGACGTGATGATGGCATTTATCTGTCCGGAGTCAAGTTGGGTGCGGCGATGGAAGCTGTCGCGGGCCACACCGCCGGTCAGGCGCAAGGCATTCATGAGAAACTCGAAGGGCTGGTGGTTCAGCGCCACTGCGTTATAGCTGAACCCGCGTTCCGGCCCACTTTCCAGATAGGCCGCTGGCATGCGGTTACGCTGGGTGCGAACCAGGGTGCCATCGGCGCGGGTCAGCTTGCCGTGAGCGCCGGCACCGATACCCAGATAGTCGCCAAACTGCCAGTAGTTCAGGTTGTGCCGGCAGCGTCGGCCGGGCTTAGCAAAGGCCGAAATCTCGTAGCGTTCGTAGCCAGCCGCAGCCAGCAGGGCAAAGCCAGCTTCATTGATGTCGGCCAGTAGGTCGTCTTCCGGCAGGCGCGGCGGCTGGTTGTAGAAAACCGTATTGGGTTCAATGGTCAGCTCGTACCAGGACAGATGCTCCGGCTGCAGGTCGATGGCGCGGCGCAGGTCGTGCAGCGCCAGATCGACGTCCTGCCCCGGCAGGCCGAACATCAGATCGAGGTTGATATTGTCGAAGCCAGCGCGGCGCGCCATTGCCACGGCCTGCACCGCTTCCTCGCTGGAGTGGATGCGACCCAACTGTTGCAGCGCTTCCGGCTGAAAACTTTGCACGCCAATGGACAGGCGGTTTACGCCGGTGCGCCGATAATCACGAAATCGCTCCTGCTCAAAAGTGCCGGGGTTGGCCTCCAGCGTGATTTCACAATCCGCGCTCAGGCCGATGCTGTGATCGGCCAACTCGAGAATGCGACCGATGGCACTGGCGCTAAACAGACTGGGTGTGCCGCCGCCAAAGAACACCGTCCCGATCTGGCGCCCGCCGGCGTCCTGCTGGTAGTAGCGCAGATCGGCGCCAAGCATTTGCGCATAGGCCTGTTCGGGTAGCGCGCCCTCCGCCTGGTGCGAGTTGAAATCGCAATAGGGGCATTTGCGCACACACCAGGGAATGTGCACGTAGAGACTGAGGGGGATGGGTGCTTGCATGGGCCGGCCAGTGTAGCCGAAGCGGGTCGGGATTTTGATCTGGATTATTGCCTTGCGTGCTGCAATGGGTTCCCATGGACGCATGAACAACCTGGCTTTTCTGGGTGCGGCCAAGGAAGTGACCGGCTCCTGCTATCTGCTGGAGATCGCAAGCGGTCAACGCATTCTGCGCGACTGCGGCATGCGCCAGGGCAACAGCCAGGTCGCGCAATACCGTCACTACAAGTTCCCCTTTTCTATCGGCGCTATCGACGCTCTGGTGCTGTCCCACGCCCATATCGACCACTCCGGGCTGCTGCCGTTGCTGGTGGCGCGCGGCTATCGCGGCCCGGTCTATTGCACCGAACCGACTCGGGAGTTGCTCGACATCATGTTGCGCGATGCCGTGGGGCTCTACCTGCGCGATCTGGAGTGGGAAAACAAGCGCCGGCACACGGCCGGCAAGGCCGAGCTGGAGATCGTTGGTTTTCAGGCGCAGGGCACCCTCGGCCGCCGGTTG
>JAYQPQ010000010.1:0-36790 GCA_038145405.1 Porticoccaceae bacterium
GTTGCGGCTCGAGCTTCATATCGCCGCGCACAATATCGCCACGATAGATGCCCATGGAAATCATCAGGCTGCGACCCTTGGTGTCCACGGCGGTGCGGTACACCTGGGCAATGGGAGCATTGATCGGCAATTTCATCAGCTCGGAGATTTCAATATCTGCGGCGCCGATGGTCAGGGTCTGCTGCGCGTCCTGGATTTTCACGCCAGGCGCTTGGGATACCAGGCGCAGGGCGGTTAGTTCGGAAAAGGCCTGTTCGTTAATCCCGGCCGCGATATCTTCGTCGATAAAGACATCGGTGAGCAGAAAGGGAGAGTCATCGCGCCAATGGCGTCGGCGCAAGTGACGATAGCCCTCGGTCAGTTTGCCGATCGGGTGCGGCACAATCGGCGGCGATTCGCGATGATGATCGGACAGCACTTCGATGCGAACGCCCTCGCGGCGGCTCAGAAGTCCGTTCCAGTCAGTTTGCACTTCCAGCCAAAACAGGTCTTGGGGGCGCTTGTTGACAAAGGTGCCCTTGGCGCGAAAGCGGGAGATAAGGCCTTCGGATTCGAGCAAACCCAGGGCCTGTCGAATGGTCGCTCGGGCCACACCGCATTCGCTGGCCAGCTCTTCCACTGTGGGGATTTGTTCATTGAGTGGCCAGGTGCCGGTTTCAATGCGACGGCGAAACAATCCGGCCAGCTGGAGGTAGCGCGGTATGGCACTGCGGGCTAGATCGGCCTGGCTAGAGGATTTTTTGTTAAAACTGTGCGGCATAGTTGTCCACTGGTTAAGGAGAGCCTAAATGCTGTGGTCAGTTGTGCAGGTAATGCGTAGGGCGTTGGTTTTTCCGTATGCGTCCGGCAGCATCGTTGTTATCCAGTAACAGCCATGCTGTTGTTCTTCATCTAACCCGTTAAGTATAAAAATATGAATGTTAGTATAAAGCCTATCTTGAGCAGCTTGAAACGACTCCCTCGAGGCGCCGCAAATCCATGAAAGCACCATTACAACAACAGGCATTTATTTGTGATGCGGTCCGTACGCCCTTTGGCAAGTTCGGTGGCGCCTTGTCATCGGTTCGTGCCGACGATTTGGGTGCCCTGCCGATCAAGGCGCTCATGCAACGCAACGCGGACCTCGATTGGTCCAGCGTCGACGACCTGTTTTATGGCTGCGCCAATCAGGCCGGCGAGGACAATCGCAATGTCGGCCGCATGTCGCTGCTGCTCGCGGGCCTGCCGGAAACGGTGCCCGGAGTAACCGTTAATCGCCTGTGTGGCTCTGGGCTGGATGCGCTGGCCCAGGCCGCACGAGCAGTGCGTACTGCCGAAGCAAATCTGGTCATTGCCGGCGGCGTAGAGAGTATGACCCGTGCGCCCTTTGTCATGGCCAAGGCCGCCAGCGCTTTTGCTCGTTCCGCCCAGATGGAGGACACCACCATTGGCTGGCGCTTTGTGAACCCGATGATGGAAAAGGCCTATGGCGTCGATTCGATGCCGCAGACGGCCGAAAATCTTGCCAGAGAGTTCGCTATCTCGAGAGCCGATCAGGATGCCTTTGCGCTCCGCAGTCAGCAGCGATATATGAGAGCTCAGGCAGCGGGGCGCTTTGCAGAGGAACTGATCTCCGTACCCATACAGGTCGGCAAGCAGGCGGAAACCCGGTTTTCGGAGGATGAACAACCGCGCCCGGATACCTCTCTCGACGCATTGGCCAGGCTCAAACCTATCGTAAGCCCAGACGGCAGTGTGACAGCTGGCAATGCCTCAGGCCTCAACGATGGGGCCTGTGCACTGTTGGTAGCCAGTGAAGCTGCCGTGCAGGCCCACTCGCTCAGGCCGCTGGCCAGAATTGTGGCGGCTACCACTGCGGGCGTAGCGCCCCGCGTCATGGGGATCGGGCCTGTTCCGGCTGTGCAGAAAGTTCTTCAGTTAAGCGGCTTGCGCCTGGATCAGATGGATGTAATCGAGCTCAACGAAGCTTTTGCGGCGCAAGCATTAGCCTGTTCGCGTCAGCTTGGCTTGCCGGACGACGCCGATTGGATTAATCCCAACGGTGGAGCCATTGCCCTGGGTCACCCCCTGGGTGCCAGCGGTGCGAGGTTGGCAGCAACGGCAGCCTATGAATTGCAGCGTCGAGGGGGAAAGTATGCACTCTGTGCCATGTGTATCGGGGTGGGGCAGGGCATCGCGCTGGTTTTGGAGTGGGTGACCTAGGGGGCCAGGTTGCTGGCTCCGATTTTTTGCTGGCCAGGCACCTCGAAACGCTTAGCTTTCAGCGCGGAAATGCTACACTCGCCACCCGATTGAGGTCGAAAGGTTTACGACAAGATCTTTCGAACTCTTTGCATCGGGAGCCACCTGTCTGAGCAGTCGTATCTCCGCCTTTTCCTTTCTCGGTAATGCACCTTCCTGGTACAAATCGAGTCTGCTCGCTTTCCTGATTCTGAATCCCCTGATCCTGCTGCTATTTGGCCCCTTTGTTCTGGGCTGGCTGCTGGTCGCGCAATTCATCTTTACCCTGGTCATGGCGCTGCGTTGTTACCCCTTGGCGCCGGGCGGCCTGCTGCTGCTGGAAGCTATTCTGCTGGGGCTGACCTCGCCGGCCAGCATCTATCACGAGACGGAAGCCGCTGCCAAAGTGATCCTGTTGCTGATCTTTATGGTCGCCGGTATTTACTTCCTCAAGGACCTTCTGCTGTTTGTTTTCGCCCGTATCCTGCTGGGCATCCGCTCGAAAATTGCCCTGTCGCTGACGCTTTGCTGCACAGCTGCCGTGCTTTCGGCATTTCTCGATGCGCTGACGGTGACCGCTTTCCTGATCACCGTGATGTTCAGCGTATTTGCCGTCTACCATCGCATCGCTTCGGGCAAGGGTTTCTATGACGAGCACGACAGTTCGCAGGATGCCACCGTGCTGGAGCTGAATCGCAATGACCTCCAACAATTGCGCGCCTTTCTGCGCAGCCTGGTCATGCACGCCGCCGTTGGTACGACCCTGGGTGGCGTGCTGACTTTGGTCGGCGAGCCGCAAAACCTGCTGATTGGATCGGTCGCTGGCTGGGGGTTTATTGACTATTTTCTGCGCATGGCGCCCGTATCCCTGCCGGTCTTTGTGATCGGACTGGCCACCTGCTGGGCTGTCGAGCGCTGGCGCTTTTTTGGGTACGGTGTCGGCCTGCCGGCCCGCGCACGGGCAGCTTTGATGGAATACGACGCTGCCGAACAGGCCAAGCGCACCGCTCAGGACCGGGCCGTGCTGGTGGTGCAGTCATTAGTTGTGGTTTTTCTGGTCACCGCCTTGATTCTGCAGTGGGCGGAAGTCGGTTTGATCGGTCTCGGCGTGATCGTGCTGGCCACCGCGTTTAGCGGCATCGTACGCGAAGAGCAGATGGGTCCGGCCTTTACCGGGGCGCTGCCCTTTACAGCGCTGCTGGTGGTGTTTTTTGGCATCGTCGCCATCATTCACGACCAGGAGCTGTTTGGCGGAGTGATCCAGTGGGCTATGCACCAGCCTCCCCGCATTCAGCCGCTGGTGTTCTTTCTAGCTGACGGGGTGTTGTCGGCAATCAGCGATAACGTCTTTGTCGCCACCATCTATATCAGCGAAGTGAAGGCGGCGCTGGATGCCAGCCTCATCAGCCGCGAGCATTTCGACCTGTTGGCCGTGGCGATCAGTACTGGCACCAATATCCCCAGCGTGGCCACACCGAACGGTCAGGCGGCCTTTCTCTTTCTGCTCACCTCGGCATTGGCACCCCTGATCCGGTTGTCCTACGGGCGCATGGTGTGGATGGCGCTGCCCTACACCCTGAGCATGACGGCGGTCGGTTTGCTGGCAGTCTGGATTAGTTTGAACTAGTCCGCGCAGGGACTTTTCCCGAATTCACATTTCTTTTTTTTGTGCTTCAGGCCCTCTGGCGCCAGCCTGAGGGCAATGATAGTTTGTGCCTTACCACTCTCCCCGAGGACGCCGCGTGGAAGACGAATCCGGCTTTATCCTGGACTGGCGGGTCGCCCTGCAACAGACCTTTAGCGATCTGGCGCGCCAGATAATCGACTATGCGCCGCAAATCATCGGCGCTCTACTGCTTCTAATTGCCGGCTGGTTGGCTGCCAGGTTACTGCGCCTGACGGTAGAGCGACTGGTCACCGGGCTGGATTCCCTCTTTGTGCGCCTGGCGCGCCAGGGCGATACGGTCCACCAGCATTACATCAAATCCTTTTATGCCCGCGTGCTGGGGCGCGCGGTATTCTGGATTGTCCTGCTCTTTTTCGCCGCGGCCAGCGCCAACATGCTCGGCTGGAATTTGTTTAGCGGCTGGCTGGATGGCCTGATTGGCTATCTGCCCAATCTCATCACCGGCATTTTTATCATCCTGGCGGGCGTGCTAATCAGCGGCGGCGCGCGCGCGGCCATTCTGTCGGCGGCCAGCTCGGCGGGCCTGGTGCATTCGGCCCTGCTTGGGCGCCTCACTCAGGTGGTCATCGTCTTTGTTGCTTCGGTCGTGGGCATCGAGCAATTGGGCATCAATGTTGATTTTCTGACCACTTTGCTCATCGTGCTGGTAGCGGTGGTGTCCAGTGGGGCCATTCTGGCGTTCAGCCTGGGCGCGCAGGACATGGTGGCCAATCTGATCGGCGCTCACCATCTGCGCAAGCACTGTGCGCCGGGCGATATTTTGGTTGTCGATGATACCGAGGGTGAGCTGGCCGAAATTACCGCCACCACCTTTATTCTGGATACCGACGAGGGCAAGGTCATCCTGCCGGCAGCCAATATTCATCGCAAATCGATGCAGGTCTTGTATCGCCGCACCGATGCCGAATACGTGCCCGCTGAGGAAGTCGACGAGTGAGCGGCGCGATGGTTGAGCTGCGCGCTGATCTCACCGATCGCTTTATCAGTGATCATCCCGACGCGGCTGCTCGCGTGCTTGAGCAGATGGCGGCGGACGACATCGGCAACTGGCTGCCTTCGCTGCCCTTGCATCAGGCCTGTCGAGTGCTCGAGCGAACCCTGCCAGCCTATGCCGGTAGAGCTCTCTCCGACATGGATTCGCGCTATGCGGCCGAGCTGTTTGGTTGCCTCTCTTCCACCACGGCGGCCGCCATTTTGCGCGCCTGTACCCCGTCGCGACGTCGGGACTTGCTGGCTCGCATGAATCCATCCACCTCCACGCAGATACGCATGCTGCTGAATTTTGCCGAAGATTCGGTGGGCTACTGGATGCAGGCCAATGTCTTTGTGCTGCCGCAGGATATCCCGGTAGAGGAAGCCCTGCGGCGCCTCGGCGGCGAGCCGGGGCAGTTGGATACAGAGACGTTACTGGTGCTGGACCGTGATCGTATCCTGCGCGGCGGCGTTTCCGTCGCAACCCTGTTGCGTGCCAGTCCGGACAAGCTGATCGCCGAAATTCTGTCACCCGTTCCCTACGCGGTGCCGGCCCGCATGTCGCTGATGGGGGTGCAACACCACGAAGCCTGGCAGAGCTGGCAATGGTTGCCGGTTATCAACAAGCTGCGCCAGTTTGTCGGTCTGTTGCGCCATATCGACATGCACCATGGCCTGGAGCAACTGACGCGCGCCCATCCGGCCGGCCGCAGTCCGACCGATGGCATGGAGCTGGCCAAGGTGTACGGCGAAACCCTGCTGGCCCTGTTCGGCACCTTTTCCGAAGTGTTTTTGCCGCGCAAGGATCGTCGCGAATGAGCGCATCCGCCTCTGCTGAAAACAAGTTACTCGAGACCTTCAGCCAGGCCTTTATGGAGCGCTATCCGCGCGAGGCAGCGCGGCGCGTCGAGCTGATGCCGGTAGCGCCAGCTGCCGAATTGCTGCAAGGATTGCCGGCGTCCCGACTGGCCCGACTCTGGGAGTATCTGCCGCCCTTAAGTGCGGAGAATCTGGCGCTCGAATTATTGCCCAGGCAGCTTGCTGAGCTACTCGCGCATCTGCCGGTTGGGCCGGCGGCCACGCTGCTCGCTGCAATGGAAGCGCAGCGCCGCGAGGCGGTGCTGCAGGTTTGCCCCGCTGCGCTGGCGCGCGAACTGCGCGACACGTTGGCCTATCCGGAGAATTCTGCCGGTCGTCTGATGGATACGCGCCTGGTGGCCTTCAATGAAAATACAGCGGTGGGTGACGCCCTGCAAACCCTGCGTGAGCGAGGCGCTCAGGTCATTCGGTATTTGTTTTTGCTCGACGACGAATTGCGCCTGATCGGCGAGGTGGATGTCCATCGGCTGGCCCTGGCCGACCCCCGCGCCCACCTGGCGGCGTTGAAAAACCCGGTGGCTACCTCGGTGATGGTAATGGAACATCGCGACGATGTGGTGGCTGCCTTTGAGGAGTTTCGTCGCCAGGCGCTACCCGTGGTCGACACGGAAAACCGCCTGGTTGGCGTGATCCACGGTAAGGGTCTACTGGATACAGTGCAGGAAGACCTGGCTTCTGACCTGCAGGCCATGGTGGGTGTAAGTCGCGACGAGCGCGCCAAATCCTCGAGTCTTTTTGCCGTGCGCAAACGACTGCCCTGGCTGGTAATCAACCTCGGAACGGCCTTTCTGGCCGCCTCGGTGGTCGGTCTGTTCGAGGGCACCATTGCCCAGTTCACCGCGCTTGCCGTCCTGCTTCCAGTCGCCGCCGGACAGTCCGGTAATACCGGTGCCCAGGCCCTGGCCGTGACCATGCGCGGCCTGACCCTGCGCGAGATCAGCACGCGCGACTGGTGGCGTATGCTGATCAAGGAAATCGGTGCCGGCATGCTCAATGGCCTGGCCATCGCCATTATCTGTGCCCTGGGTGTGTATCTGTGGAGCCAAAGCTATGGCCTGGCCCTGGTGATGGCCCTGGCCATGGTGATATCCATGACGGTGGCGGGGGTCGCTGGCGCGGTGGTGCCTATGCTGCTGAAACGCCTGGGCGTGGATCCGGCGTCCTCCTCGTCAATTGTGTTGACCACCATTACCGATATCGCCGGGTTTTTGTCCTTTCTCGGCATTGCGACGCTGCTGTCGGCGATGCTGATCAGCGCACCGGTCTAAAAGTGTTGCTGTCTCTGGCCGCAGGCCGTGTTTCTTGGGTATGCTAGGGACCCTTAGCGGCCATAGCGGCCCCGGCCAGCGCAGGAGTTGCCAGTGAAGATCACCATCGATATCGATATGACCCCCGACGAGGCCCGTAAACTGATGGGCATGCCCGATCTGGAGCCGTTGCAACAGGCCATGATGAAGCGGCTGGAAGAAAAGATGCACGAAGCACTGGAGGAAATGAGCCAGCCCGACTATCTGTTCAAGCGCTTCTTTCCAATTGGGGTGCAGGGCATGGAGCAGTTCTCCCGCATGACCCAGGAGGTCATGGAGAAGGCGACCCAGCAAGCAGGAAGCGGTCGCAAGAAGAGTGCCTCCTGATCCCGTTAACGCCATTCAGCAGTAAGTAGACACGGTGCACAAACCCCAGATCGACAAAAGCTTCTACGATGAGATGTTGACCAGTGAGGGTGGAGTGCGCCCCCACTACGCATTTTACGATCAGTGGCTGCAGTCGATTGACCCTGAGATCATCCGCCAGCGTAGTCGCGAAGCCGACACGCTGTTCCATCGCGTCGGTATTACCTTTACCGTCTACGGCGAAGATGAAAGCCGCGAACGCCTGATTCCCTTCGATATCCTGCCGCGCATTATTCCGGCCGACGAATGGGCCCAGATGGAGAAGGGGCTGAAGCAGCGCGTGACCGCGCTCAATATGTTCCTGCACGACATTTATCACGACCAGGATATTCTCAAGGCCGGACTCATTGCGCGGGAGCAAATCTTTACCAACGACCAGTACCTGATCAATATGCAGGGTCTGGATCTGCCCAACCATACCTACACACACATCGCCGGCGTCGACATCATCCGCAACAACGACGGCGAGTTTTATGTGCTGGAAGACAACCTGCGCGTGCCCTCGGGCGTGTCCTACATGCTGCAGAACCGCCAGGCCATGATGCGTCTCTTCCCCGAACTGTTTAGCCAGCATCCGGTCGAGCCGGTAGGACACTATCCCTCGCTGCTGCTCAGTGCGCTGCGCCAGTCTTCCGAGGTGGATAACCCCTCGGTCGTGGTGCTCACTCCGGGGCGCTTCAACAGTGCCTATTTCGAGCACGCCTATCTGGCCCAGCAGATGGGGGTCGAGCTGGTCGAGGGCGCCGATCTGGTGGTAAAGGATGCCAAGGTTTACATGCGCACCACCTCCGGTCTGCAGCAGGTGCACGTCATCTACCGCCGCATCGACGACAAGTTTCTCGATCCACTGACCTTCCTGCCCGAGTCCATGCTGGGTGTCCCTGGCCTGATGACGGCTTATCTAGAGGGCAATGTCATCCTGGCCAATGCGCCGGGCGCCGGCATTGGCGACGACAAGGCGATTTATCCTCACGTACCGGACATGGTGCGTTTTTATCTGGATGAAGAGCCGCTGCTGCACAACGTGAAGACCTGGAAGTGCCGCGATAAAAAAGATCTGAAATACGTGCTGTCTCACCTGGAAGAACTGGTGGTCAAGGAAGTCCACGGCGCCGGTGGCTACGGCATGCTGATTGGTCCCAAGGCCAGCAAAGAAGAGATTGAACGGTTCCGTGCCATTCTCAATAACCACCCGGAAAATTACATCGCCCAGCCGACGCTTTGCCTGTCGAGCTGTCCGATCTTTGTGGAGGAGGGCATTGCCCCGCGCCATATCGACCTGCGGCCCTTCGTGCTGACCGGCCGCGAGATCAATATCGTGCCTGGCGGTCTGACCCGGGTAGCACTGAAGGAGGGTTCGCTGGTGGTGAATTCGTCCCAGGGCGGCGGCACCAAGGATACCTGGGTACTCGAGGAAGACATCTAATGTTGAGTCGACTGGCAGATCACCTGTTTTGGATGTCGCGCTACCTCGAGCGCGCGGAAAACACCGTACGCATGCTGGACGTCGCCCAGGCCCTGGTGATGACCAACCCGGAGCTCAACCGCAGCACGCTCTTTGCTCCACTGGCGCACACCGGGCTCAATGATCTGTTCGAACAGCGCTACGACGAACTCAATCTGGTCAACCTGCTGCAGTTTTTCACCATGGACGAGCATAATCCCAGCAGCGTCTACCAGTGCTTCAAGCTGGCGCGCGAAAACGCCCATGCGGCGCGCGGCAAAATCAATATGGAAACCTGGGAGGGTATCAACTCGACCTGGCTGGAGATGCAGGCGCGACGCAATCGCGGGCTGCAGGGCTGGAACATCAATGAACTATTCGACTGGGTGAAAACCCGCTGCCATATCTACCGCGGCACTACCGGCGGAACCTTCGTGCGCACCGATGCCTATCAGTTCACCAAGCTGGGCAGTAGTCTGGAGCGTGCCGACAACACGGCGCGCATTCTGCTGGTGCGCTTCGGCGAGGACATGGATGATGAAGAGGATCTGCCGGGCACCGAGGACTATTACGCCCTGACCGCCTTGCTGCGCTCGATGAGCGTGTTCGAGGCCTATCAGGAGATCTACCGCGGCGAGCTGGCGCCCGACAAGATTCTGGAAATGTTTATGTTTCGCGGCGATTTGCCGCGGTCGTTGCGCTGGTGCGTGGATAGCATCATGTCGACCTTTCTGAAGATTGAAGGCAATGCCGGTATAGCGGTGAAGCGCCGCTGTGCCGAACTGAATGCCCGCCTGAGTTACGGTACGGTGGACGACCTGCGCGAGCAGGGCGTGGTCAGCTACCTGGAAAGTTTTCTGGACAGCATCCATGAGATCGGCGCAGGTATTCGAACCGAATATCTGGAGGCGGTGTGAGGCTGACGATAGATCACACCACCCGCTATGCATACGACGAGGAAGTACAACGCAGCCTGCAATTAGTTAGGCTGTTCCCGCACGATAATAACCGGCAGACCATCCTTAACTGGCAGCTGACCCTGCCGGGTAGCTCCTACGAGCGACGCGACCCCTACGGCAACATTCTCTACGTGGTGAGCGTCGACAAGCCGCATAAGGAACTGGTCATCCGCGCGTCGGGTTCGGTGGATATCACTGCCGACGAGGTCAAACCCGACGCCATCGACCCTATCTATTTCCTGCGCTCCACCCGGCTTACCGAAGCCGATGAAGCCATTGCCGACTTTGTCGAGCAGCAGAAGCTGCCCAAGGTGCTGAACCGCTCTTCCATGATCGAACTCATGCATGCCCTGCGCGGTCGCATGGCCTATGTGTTGGGCAGCACCCAGGTTGACGAAACTGCGACCCAGGCCTTTGCCAAGGGGCAGGGGGTGTGCCAGGACTTTGTGCATATCTTTCTGGCTTGCAGCCGCTATCTGGGTGTGCCCGCGCGCTATCTCAGCGGCTACAGCTATTCCTGGGACAAGCAGAATCTGACCAGTCATGCCTGGGCCGAAATCTGGGTGCGCGGTGCCTGGCACACCTTCGACGTGGCCGATGGCCTCACCACGCCGGATCGCCATCTCAAGCTGGCCATGGGCCTGGATTATCTGGAAGCCTGCCCGGTGCGGGGCGTACGTTGGGGTGGAGAAGGGGAGACCATGACGGCCTTTGCCGAAGTTGAGCTGATGGGCGGCTAAGGCCTTTTTTGGCATTGTCGATTGGAGCCCAGAATTGTCGCGCTACGCCTCAGCGAGTAAAGTGCCCAGTCTCGACCCGGGACCCGCGCATTGATCCACAGTCTGCGTAACAAGCGGCGCTTTTTAGCCAGTCTGGCCTTGCTGGCCATGCTGCTGCGCATCGCCGTTCCCAGCGGGTACATGCCGTCTGCCCTGGCCGATGGCTGGTACCTGAAACTCTGTTCCGACGGCATTTCCAGTTCCGCCATGACGGCCCTGCTGGGACAGGAGGATCATAGTCATCACCATCATCACGGTGGCGACACTCAGAGCAGTGGTTCCGAGCAGGCCTTCGATCAATGTGATCTGGGCAGTGGCTTTGCCTCCGCTCTGGTTCTCCAGGAAAACAGCCTGGCTCTCGGACTGTTCATCCTTGTCTTTATTGCCGGGCTGCTGATTGCAGCACCGCTTCCGGGCAGATCCCGCCTCTATCTGGCCCGCGGGCCACCCCAAGCGCTCCAAATCTAAAACAACAACTTGAAGTGTTTTCGCAGCGCCTTGCGTGCTGCGTACTCTATTGGAGCTAAAAAATGTTAGAACTCACCAAACCGAGTATCTGGTGGTCCGCCGCATTTCTGGCGGGATCTCTATTTGCGCTGTCATCCCAGTCTATTGGGCAGGATCACAGTAATCACCAAACCATGATGGAAGAACTGGTTGTTCAGGGGCAGGAACAACATCTGAATACCGGCACTGGCGATGCATCCAGGCTGCTGCGTACCCAGGGCGTCGACTTTGCCAATGCGGGGGGTATTTCCAGCCTGCCCATTTTGCGTGGCATGAACGACGACCGCATAAAATTATTGCTAGATGGTGCTGAGCTCACAGCGGCCTGTGCAAACCATATGAATCCGGCCCTTTCCTATATGGACGCCAGCCGCGTATCACTAACCCAGGTTCTAGCCGGCACCACTCCGGTCAGTCTGGGAGGTGACAGCATTGCAGGAACCATTCTCATTCAATCCGAACAACCGGCTTATGCCGAAAGCAACCAAGGCTTCAGAACCAGCGGTTCTATTGGCTATTTCGGCCGTAGTAATAACGACAGTAACGGCGTAGCGATCAACTACTCAGTTGCAACTGAACGGGCCAGTCTGACTTATGGTGGTGCATTTGACGAAGCCGCAAGCTACCTGGCCGGCGACGGTGGCCGGGTCAACGACACTCTGTATCGAAGCGAGAATCACGCGCTGACCCTTGGGTTGCAAGGCAGCGATCAATCCTTGCTGGTGAAAGCGTCGCGTCAGGAAGTTCCTTACCAAGGCTTCCCCAACCAATACATGGACATGATAGACAACCAGAGCACCGGACTGATTCTGCAGTACGCAAGGAAATTTGCCTGGGGTGACCTGGACGCCCAGATTGATTGGCAGGGAGTCGATCATGAAATGGGTTTCTTCACCAGCGAAAAGCCCGGCACCATGCCGATGAATACAGAGGGTCGCGACCTTGGCTACGATCTGGCTGTGGACATGCCGTTCCGCGCAGGTTCACTGCGCTTCGGTCACGAATTTCATCGGTTTCAGACGGATGACTGGTGGCCCGCCGTTGCCGGTTCGATGATGATGGGGCCTAACGACTACATCAACATCGACGATGGCGAGCGCACCCGCTTCGCCTATTATCTGGAAACCGAACAACTGCTTAGTGCCAAGTGGCACGGCGAACTCGGTGTTCGCTATGAGCGTGTGGTGATGGATGTCGGCGAAGCACAGCCCTACAACACCATGCCTGGCATGATGGGTATGAACATGGATGCCATGGCCGCCTCTGATTTCAACGCTCAAGATCATCGTCGCAATGACGACAATATCGACCTTACGGCAGTGTTGCACCATGCCTTCACTGATCGATTCACGCTCGAGTTTGGCTACGCCCGCAAGACACGCTCGCCCAACCTTTACGAACGCTACAGTTGGGGACGCGGCACCATGGCGATGACCATGATCGGCTGGTTTGGAGACGCTAACGGTTATGTGGGAGATATTGATCTGGATCCGGAAGCCGCTCACACCCTGAGCGCAGCCATTTCCTGGCGCGATGAAAGCCGCACCGGTGAGTTGACAGCCACCAGTTATTACACCCGCGTCAACAACTATATTGATGCTCGTCAGATCGGGACCTTTAATCCACGCATGGCTATGCAGGTCACGCGTCCATTGCTGCAGTTTACCAATATGGATGCTGTCATCTATGGGATTGATATTCAGGGGAGCTCAAGCTTGTTCAGTGGCCTGGAGCAGAACTTGCGCCTGAATGGCAAGCTGTCTTACACGCGTGGCGAACGGCGCAATGACGGTGGTGATCTTTACCGCATCATGCCACTCAACATCCAATTGGGGCTGGAGCACAGCTATAAAAACTGGAGCAACACCCTGCAGCTGAGTTGGGTGGATCGCAAAAAGCATGCGGATCCAGTGCGTTTGGAATCGCCAACCTCAAGCTACGTTCTACTTGACGTTGAGACTACCTATCAGTGGAGCAAATTGACGCTGAGCCTGGGAATCCGAAATCTATTTGATCGCCAATACGAACTTCCTCTAGGTGGCGTCAATTTGGCTGGTTGGATGGCAGATGGAATGACCGGTCAGTTCGGCAATCTACCTGGCGAAGGCAGATCCGTTGATGTCAGTATCCGGTATGGATTTTAGATTTTAGTTGAAGAGAACGGAGGGGCTTCGCCCCCTCCGGTTCCGGCATAGCCGTTTCCATAGATGTGCAGCATCCTACCCCTCAATTTCGTCGGTATCGATCTGCCCGGACAGCCGCCGCTGGATATGGGACCAGGAGATGCCGATGGAGAGCACGCCGACCAGGATAATTTTCGCCAGCCAGCCGTAGAAGGACGCGCCTTCGCCGCGCAGCACACCCCAGTCGATAAGCAGCCAGAATAGGGCGATAAAGAACAACACCACCAGCAGGGTGCCGGGTCAGCCCGGGGCATTTTTGGTGGCACCCAGGTAGATCACCCAGCCGATCAGCAGCACCACGCCAGCCAGCAATTTCAGCGCCAGTGGGCCAGTGTCGGCGGTGGTAGCCCAATGGTAGAAGGAAAATCCGGCCGGGTTAATGGTGAGAAACACCAGCAGCAGGGCGAAGAGGGCGCGCAGGGCAAAGCCGCTGGCGGTCAGTTCGTTTTTGTCGGCCATGGGCGATTCCCCTTGCTAAAATGTCCATGCTAGCCAAGACACTGCCCCGGAAGGAAGCCCTATTGCCCAATCTCGTTTATTGTCCGGCTTGCGGCGCCGCCGCGCTGGAGGAATCGCCGGCCAAGCGCCTGCATTGCAGGGCCTGTGACGTGGTGCTCTATCTCAATGTGGCCGCTACAGCGTCTCTGGTGATGCGCCAGGGCAACTTTGTGCTGATGACTGAACGGGGTGCCGAACCGGCCAGGGGTCGTTATGATTTCCCCGGCGGCTTTGTGCAGCCGGGCGAGAGCCTGGAGCAGGGCCTGCGGCGCGAATTGCGCGAAGAGCTGGATTTTGAGCCGGGCGATTTTCGCTACCTGATGTCGACGCCGAGTCGCTATCCCTATCGCGACCTGGACTATGATCTTTGCGATGCCTATTTCATTCTCGATCTGGATCAAAGGCCCGCATTCATGGTGGCGGATGATGTAGCCGGATGCGCCTGGATGGCGCTCGATGCATTGCGGCCAGACCAGGTATCCTTCCCATCCGTTTGGAAAGTAATTCAATATTTACAAAAAGATATAGATAAAACCTAATCTAAAATATACATAGGAAAACGATGCAGGCACCCGAACAGTCGTCGCTCAACGACGCTACCTCAGCCACGCCGAACTTCCCCCTGGCCGGACGCGGACAGCGGTTGCTGGCCAAGATTCTGGACGGCCTGGCCGAAGGCATTCCCATGATACCCATCGCTATCTATCTGGGACTGGCAGACTACTTCCGCGCTGTGACCGCGGAGGAGATGGTGGTGATTCCGATCAAGCTTGTATTGCAGCTGGCCGTGGCCAAGTTCGTGGTGCACCTGCTGATGCAGGGCTATCTGCTGTATTTCTACGGTCAAACCATCGGTAAGCGGCTCATGGGTATCGCCATCGTCAATCGGCAGGATCGCGTGCCTAGCTTTAACCGCATCATCGGCTTGCGCTACCTGCCGTTCTATGCCGCCAGCCAGATTCCCTGGGTGAGCAGCCTGGCCCTGCTCGACTTGCTCTTTATTTTCCGCGAGGACCGGCGCTGCCTGCACGACCTGTTGGCGGACACGCGCGTGATCGATGTCAGTAGCCGCATGAACGGCTAAGCGTTATCCCGTCCCAACTGCAAGCGGCCTGCCATATAGGGTAGGGCAGTCTCAACGCGCAGTATGCGGCGCCCCAGCTGTACTGATGTGACGCCCAGATGGTCCAGCAGCTCTAACTCAAAGGGCACCCAGCCGCCCTCGGGGCCAATCATGAGGTTACAAGGCGTTGAGCCCACCGCCGGGCAGGGCGTCGAACCGCGCGGGTCGGCCAGGTAGGTCGGTCGATCGGTCTGCAGGCTGGGCAGCAGGTCTTCGGCAAAGGGCCGAAAGCGTCGTTGCAGATGCACGCGCGGCATAAGAATATCCACTGCCTGTTCCAAGCCCAGCAACAACTGGGTATGCATTTTCTGCTGTTCCAGATCCGGGCTCTGCCAGTAGCTTTTTTCCACCCGCTCGGAGTGAATCAGGTGGATGTCTTTAAAGCCTAGGGCGGCAGCGGTCTGCAGGGTGCGGCGCAAAACCGGCGGTCGCGGCAGAGCCAGAATCAGCTGACAGGCCAGGGGTGCAGGTGGCTTGAGTGCCGGATCGAGGCGATAGGCAACCACGCTCTGGTGATAGTCCGTTCCCAGCACCTCGGCATGACCCATGCTGTGATCCAGCACGCCAGCACGCAGCAGATCGCCAGGCTTGGCTTTGAGGATTTTGCGCAAGTGTTCGTGGCGTCGTCCGGAGAGTCGCGTGTGACCCGCTGCGTCGAGTTCGCTAGGACTGAGTATCAAGAGGTTCATGGCCGTCCAAAAAAAATGAAAATTGCTTAACTTGCCAATAGCCCACTGCTGTCTCACGCTAGAGGAACTCTGCCAGACCGGGACTTACATGCGCGTACTGCTGATTGAGGATGATAAGGAACTCAGCACCTATATTGCGAAGGGTTTACGAGAACAGGGTCACACCGTTGACCAGGCTGCCGACGGCAAGGATGGCTTGTTTATGGCCACCACCGAGAATTTTGACCTGCTCATCATCGACCGCATGCTGCCGAAGCTGGACGGCCTGACCATCATCAAGACCTTGCGTGCCTCGCACTCCAGCGTGCCGGTACTTATTCTTAGTGCACTGGGCGAGGTGGATGATCGCGTTATTGGCCTCAAGGCCGGTGGCGATGACTATCTGGTCAAACCCTTTGCCTTTTCCGAACTGCTGGCGCGCATGGACGCGCTGAAGCGTCGCTACGAGGCGCAGTCCGAGCAGGTGGCGACCAAGCTGGAGGCTGGCAATCTGGTGATGGACCTGTTGGCGCGCAAAGTGACGCGCAGCGGCCAGAAAATCGACCTGCAAAGTCGCGAGTTCAAACTGCTGGAATATCTGGTCAAGCATCAGGGACAGGTAGTCACGCGCACCATGTTGCTGGAGAATGTGTGGAATTATCACTTTGATCCCCAGACCAATGTGATCGATGTCCACATCAGCAGGTTGCGATCCAAAATTGACAAAGACTTCGACATACCGCTTATCCGCACCGTCCGGGGAGCAGGTTATATCATCGAAACCAGCTAGCCGGCGCTATACCAGTAGTTCCAGCTTCAAGATGGCGCTGCTGTTTACCGTGCTGCTGGGCAGTTCGGTGACAATGCTGGCCTACTTTATCAACCAGTTCAACGAAACCAGCCTGATTCGCGAGGTGGAGCTGGGCATCGATACCAACATTGCCTCCTTTCGCGACTGGATCGACATGGACATGGATATCGAAGTCGATGCCATTCTCGAACAGCTCTACAAAAACCACCCCAATACCTGGTACACCTGGTACAACACGGCAGGCGAGCCCCAATATGGCAACCTAATAGTGCCGGCCCAGCCCAACGCGCTCCTGGCCGAGGGAATTGTGCGCTTCGATATCCGCCCCGAGGATGTCAGCACGCCCGTCGATTTCGAAGGTGGCCGCACAGTAGCGGCGAAAATCCATACCTTTGAAGACGGTAGTCGCCTGCTGGTCGCGCAAGATATTGAGGAAGCGTTGAATACACGCCAACGCATGCAGGTGCTGGGCGGTATCACCATTCTGCTCATGCTGGTGGTCATTGGCACAAGCTTTTTTATCAGCAATTACGTGGTAAGTCTGATCAACAAGATTGCCGGCACCTCGCGCCAGATTATGGCAACAGGCGATCTGTCCAAGCGTATAGACATCAACACAAGCTGGGACGATCTGGGCAATCTGGCCGCTATTCTTAACGAAATGCTGGATCGCATCGAAAACCTCTTGCAGGGCGTTCGCCGGGTAACTGACAACATTGCGCACGACCTTCGCACGCCACTTAGCCGGCTGCGCAATCGCATTGAGGAGCTGGAACAGCACTTAAAGAAAAAAGGTAACAGTGAAGAGCACAACTTAGCTGAGAATCTGATCCAGGAAGCCGACTACTTGCTAGTGACCTTCAATGCGCTGCTGCGCATTGCTAATATCGAATCGGGCAAGCGCCACAGCCAGTTCGCCGATCTGTCATTGGATGAATTGGCCGGCGATGTGCTGGAGTTCTATCAGCCACTGGCTGAAGATCGCGGACTGCGGATCGACGCACACCTCGTTGCTTGCCAGTTGCGCGGTGATCGCGATCTGCTGTTTCAGGCTATTGCCAATCTGCTCGATAACGCGATCAAATTTGCCCCACCCGGTACTGCCATTGAGCTGGATCTGGTCGCAGGTCCTGCCAAGCCACAGTTGACCATCAGGGATCATGGTCCTGGGATTCGCGACGAGGACAAGCCGCGCGTATTTGATCGCTTTTTCCGCTCGGAGGAGAGTCGCAATTCGCCGGGCAATGGTCTGGGTCTGTCGCTGGTAGCTGCCGTGCTGGAACTGCACAAGGCCAGCATTGAGCTGCGCGATGCCGGACCCGGTCTCCAGATCCTTATCCGATTTTAGGAATTCTTACCATCTTGTAAGCAGCAGGCCACTGCGTCGCAAGGCGCTGGCCCTTAGGCTGATCGCAGGCAATCAAGGGCAGGCGGCATGCGCATCGCGGTAGTCGGATCGGGTATCAGTGGCCTGGGCGCTGCCTGGCTTCTCGCGCCCAATCACGAGGTTCATCTTTACGAACAGGACAGCCGCTTTGGCGGCCATTCGCGCACACTCGAAGTGAGAGATGGAGACCGCCAGATTCCGGTCGATACCGGCTTTATCGTCTTCAATCATCGCAACTACCCACTTCTTACCCGGCTGTTCGAAGGCCTGCAGGTACCGGTCGAAAAGAGTTGCATGTCTTTCGGCGTGAGCATCGATCGGGGATGGCTGGAGTATGGCAGCAAATCCCTGCGTGCCACCTTCGGCCAGTGGGGCAATCTGCTGCGTCCTGGATTCTGGCGCATGGTACGCGACATTCGTCGCTTCAATCGCCTGGCGCCCCAGTACGTGGAGCGCAACCCGCGAGCAAGCTTGCAGCAGTGCATGAAGGATCTGCGCCTGGGGCACTGGTTTCGCGATTACTATCTGCTGGCCATGGGCAGTGCCATCTGGAGCACGGCGCCGCGCCGCATGCTCGAATTTCCCGCCGTCACGCTCGTTCGGTTTTTTCGCAATCACGGATTGCTTGATACTGCCGATCACCTGCAGTGGTATACCGTCACCGGCGGCTCGCGCGTCTACGTGAAGCGTCTTCTCGAGCGACTGCCGCCGGCCCAACAGCATCTTAATGTCCAGGTGCGGTTGGTGGATCGCCAACCCTGCGGTGTGGTTCTTGATGTGAATGGTAAGCTGGAGCAGTTCGACCAGCTCGTGCTCGCCTGCCATTCTGATCAGGCCCTGGCGCTCTTGGGTGATCTAGCTAGTCCTAAGGAGCGACAGATTCTGGGCGCCATCCACTACCAGCCGAATGAAGTCATTTTGCATCGCGATGCCAGCTTCATGCCGCGCCGCCGCGCCTGCTGGCAAAGTTGGGTTTACCTGCGCGAATCTTCCTTTGGCGGTGAGCCGCGCGTGTCGCTCAGCTACTGGATGAACAATCTGCAGAATCTGCCGACGCAACATCCTGTGCTGGTGACCCTTAATCCGGATCGGCAGCCCGATCCCTCGCTGGTACTGGATCGCTGGCAGGCCCACCATCCACGCTTCGATCAGGCGGCCATCGATGCTCAGGCCAGACTGGGCGAAATTCAGGGCCCACTGCTGACCTGGTTTTGCGGTGCCTGGACCGGTTATGGCTTTCACGAAGACGGTCTACGCAGCGCCAACGCCGTTGCCGAAGCTATCGGCATCGATGCCGCTCGCGCCTGGATTTTTGCCCAGTGATGCCGCGGGCCGACAGCTTATTACTGGATGCGCACGTGATGCACGAGCGCCTTGCGCCCCGCAATCACCGCTTTCACTATGGCCTTTGGTATCGTCTGGAAGACATCGAACAGCCCGGTGGCCGCCTGCGACCGCAAGATCATGGTTATCGCGACGGTACTCCCCTGCGGCGCTGGGCCGACTCCCTGCTCAGCGAGGCGGGATTGGCGCCCGCTCGGCGCATTCTTCTGCTGGCCATGCCGCGCGTGCTCGGCTATGTATTTAACCCGGTGAGTTTCTGGTTGTGCCTGGATGAGCGCGATGAATTGCGCGCAGTGCTCTGCGAAGTGAATAACACCTTCGGCGAAAGCCACACCTATATCTGTCGCTCAGAGGATGGGCGACCCATTCAGGCCGGCGATAAGTTTCTCGGTGAAAAACTCTTTCACGTTTCACCCTTTATGGATCGGCAGGGATACTACCGCTTTCACTTTGCTCCCACTGCCGATCGCCTCGCTATTCAGGTCGATTACTTCGGCGCCGATGATCATCTGCTGTTGCGTACCAGTCTGCAGGGCAGATGGCTGGCCGATACGCGTCGGCATCGCCTACTGCTTGGTTTGCGCTACCCGCTGGTGACTCTGCGCGCCATTGCCCTGATTCACTACCACGCCGCCCGGCTGGCGCTGAAAGGCATTCGCTACCGCCCCAAGCCCAAGCCGCTGGCGCAACCTGTTTCCCAGGCCGGTGAACCGGTCTCTGCCATTCCACTGACTTTAAAAGGATCGATCCGATGATGACCCAAGGCATTTCCACGGCTTTTCTCAAGGTGCTGCAGCGCATTGAACACGGCCAACTTGAGCTGCAATTGCCAGACGGCAGTCAACACAGCTTCGGCGGAAAATTGCCTGGGCCCAATGCATCAATCCGCGTCGAGCGTTGGTCGGTGTTTAGTCAATTGGTCAGCCGCGGCGATCTGGGTCTGCTGGAGAGCTACCGCGACGGCCATTGGGATACGCAGGATCTTACTGCACTGTTGAGCCTGGGCATGCTCAACACACATGCCCTGGGCAAGGTGCTGGACGGCGGTCTCTGGAGCCGTGTGTTGGCCCGCCTGCAGTATTTGCTGCGCGCCAACACGCTGCGTGGCAGTCGCCGCAATATTCATGCGCACTACGACATTGGCAACGCCTTCTATGCACTTTGGCTGGATCCCGGCATGACATACTCCTCGGCGTTGTTTAACCGTGCCGACCAGGATCTGGTGGCGGCCCAGGAAGCCAAATACCAGCGCATCATCGACCGCCTCGACTGCCAGTCCGGGCGCCTGTTGGAGATCGGTTGTGGCTGGGGTGGCTTTGCCGAACAGTCCCTGCAGCAGGGGGATTTCGCGTTGCGCGGGCTGACCCTGAGTGAGGAGCAGCTAGCCTTTGCCAGCGAGCGGCTCGGTCCGCGCGCCGACCTGGCCCTGCAGGATTACCGCGTGGAGCAGGGCACTTACGACCGCATTGTCTCCATTGAAATGTTTGAAGCGGTGGGCGAGCGTTACTGGCCCACTTATTTCAACAAGCTGCGCAGTCTGCTCAAGCCGAATGGCAAGGCCATCGTCCAAACCATCACCATCGAGGAGTCCCGTTTTGAAGCCTATCGACGCAGCGCCGATGTGATCCGCACTTATATTTTTCCCGGCGGTATGCTGCCTTCGCCCTCGCGCTTCAGCGCCGTCGCCAAGGCATGCGGACTGCAGGTCAGCGAGCCTTTTCATTTTGGTGAGAGCTACGCGCGTACGCTGGAACACTGGTTGGCGCTTTTTGAACAACGCCTGGCAGAAGTACGCGAGCTGGGCTTTGACGAGGCCTTTATTCGTATCTGGCGCTTTTACCTCGCCAGTTGTATTGCCGCTTTCCGCAGCGGCCGAACCAGTGTGATGCAGGTGGAACTGGCCCATGCCTAAAGTCGGGCTCATCCTGTTATTAGCACTGGCTGCGCCCCTGCAATCGAACGAGGGTGGAAGGGCACAACTTCACGACCTGCAGGTTGTGGGTGAGGCGCGCTTAAGCTATCTGTTCTGGACCCTTTACGACATCACGCTGCTGGCTCCTTCGCCAGAGTTTACCGCCGAGCCACCCTTTGCTCTGCGCATTCGCTACACCCGTCCATTCCGGGGCGGCACCATCGCCGATTACTCCAGCCAACTGATCCGGGAGCAGGGCATGGATGACGAGATGCGACTGGCCGGTTGGCATGCGCAGATGGATGCAATTTTTCCGGATGTCCAGGCCGGCGAAGCCCTAACCGGATACTATACGGCCGACCGCGAGACCCTGTTCTATCTCGGCCAGGAGGAAATTGGCCGCATCCGCGACCCGCTTTTTGGCCAGTATTTCTTCAATATCTGGCTGGGCGAACAAAGTCGCGATGGCCGCTTGCGTAGCAAACTCACCGGAGGAATACGTGAAGGCTAGGCCGCGGCCCGGCCTGCTGTCCTACGCCTTGCTCGCTTTTCCGCTGGCCTTTGCCGGCGTGCCCATCTATATCCATGCGCCGGACTACTACGCCCGCCAGGGCGGCCTGAGTCTGGCGCTGATTGGACTCTGTCTTTTCCTGGTGCGCACGCTGGATGCGCTAACCGACCCGCTGATCGGATGGTGGCTCGATCGACATCCTGCCCGGACAAGGGCCACGGCGGTGCTTGGCAGCCTGTTGCTGGTAGCCGGCTTTGCGCTGCTGTTCTCGCCGCTTGGCCTGGATTCGGCAATCTGGTTTGCCGGCTGTTTGATTCTGGTTACCCTGGGCTATTCGATTCTCAGTATTCAGCTGAATAGCCTGGGGGCGCTCTGGTTGCGTCGGCCTGCAGCCCAGGTTCGTCTGACGACGCTGCGCGAATCGCTCGGCATTCTTGGCCTAATTGCCGCAGTGGTGCTGCCCTCGCTGCTGGCCAACTGGATTGGCGAATCGTTGGCCTTCTTGCTAACTGCGCTGTTGCTGGCACTGGTTACGCTGCCGGCTTTGTGGCGCTTGTTGGCTTGGATCAACGCCCGCCCCGGCTTGTTGCGCCGCCAACTTGCCAGTGCAATGTCGAGTGGACCCGCTGCCGTGCCGGCAACCTTCTTCTGGGTCTACGCACTGGCGGTGCTGGCCTCTGCGATTCCGGCCGTACTGGTGATCTTTTTTGTCCGCGATCGGCTGCAACTGGAACCCTATACCGGGCTGTTTCTCGCCACCTACTTCTTGGCCGGGCTTATCGCCATGCCGGCCTGGCGCAGGCTCAGTGCAGGTTTCGGCCATCTCGTCGCCTGGCAGTGCGCGATGCTGCTCGCCATTTTTAGTTTTAGCTGGGCCTTTACGCTGAGCGAGGGCGACCTGTTCGCCTATTTTGCTGTCTGTCTGTTTTCCGGTATGGCACTTGGCGGCGAGTTGTCCCTGCCAGCGGCCTGGCTGAGTCAGAAGTTACATGCCGGTCGGGCGCAGGATCGCGCCAATCGTTATTTCGCGCTCTGTTCATTTTTGACCAAGGCTGCATTGGCGCTCGCCGCCGGCATGCTATTGCCCATTTTGCAAGCCTGGGACTTCCGTCCAGGCCAGGCCAATTCAGCGCAGGCGCTCGGCCTGCTGAGTGTGGCCTATGCGCTGCTGCCCGGCCTGCTCAAGGGCTTGGCACTGGCACTGTCTTTCTGTTTGAGAAATGCCAAGGGAAATCGTTATGAAATCAATGCAATTAGTGGGAGGAGCCATCGTGGCCAGTTGTCTGTTCTTTAGTGGGTGTGCTTCGCAGGACATGGAAATCTACCAGGGCTCCCAACCCGAGATGTCGCCGCGCGAATTTTTTGACGGGCCGATCAAGGCCTGGGGTATCGTCCAGGACTGGCGCGGACGGGTAACCACCCGCTTTGACGCCGACATGGTCGGCAGTTGGGAGGGCAATGTCGGCACTCTGGAAGAAGACTTCGTTTTCTATGATGGCAAGACGCAGCGCCGCATCTGGACCCTGCGTCAACTCGACAACGGTCAGATTACCGGTACCGCCCCCGATGTGCTGGGCACAGCCGAGGGCCAATTCAGCGGAAGCGCCCTCAACCTCGACTACCAGATGGATCTGGAAGTGGGGGGCAAGACTTACCGGGTGCGCTTTGACGACTGGATGTGGCTGATGAATGATGGCCTGGTCATCAATCGCGCCTACATTCGCAAATTTGGGATCACCGTGGGACAACTGACAGTCGTCATGCAGAAACAAAGCGCAGGGGAGCCCTAGGTTGACCCAGATTGCGGGACGCACCTACTGGATTCTTGGTGCCAGCCAAGGCATTGGCCATGCGCTGGCCAAGGCGCTGCACGCGCGCGGTGCCCAGTTGGTGCTGTCTGCTCGCGACAAGCCGGCACTGCAGCAAATTGCCTACGACCTGGGCAATGGCTGTCGCATCTGGCCACTCGATGTCACCGACCAGCAGGCACTGACGCAGGCCTGCACAGAACTTCTGCAGGGCGAGCAGCCAGTGGATTCGGTGATCTTTATGGCTGCCCTGTATCAGCCGATGGCGCTGGATCAGCTGGCCCATGATCAGGTGGAGCAGATGCTTAGGGTGAATCTGGGCGCCGCTTTCGATCTCGTCGCGCAGGCATTTCCTCTGCTCAAAGCGCGCGGTAACGGGCAAGTGGTGTTGTGTGCCAGCCTGTCTGCCTATCGCGGCTTGCCGCTGGCACAGCCCTATGCAGCGACCAAGGCTGCAATGGTCAGCCTGGCTGAATCGCTCTACCTGGAGGCGCGGGGTACGGGCGTGGATGTGCGGGTAGTGAACCCCGGCTTTGTGCGCACCCGGCTGACAGCGAAAAACCCCTTTGCCATGCCGGCCTTGATCGAGCCAGATGAGGCGGCACGCCGGATTGTCGAGGGATTAGCCGGTCGTCGCTTTGAAATTCGCTTTCCGCGCCGCTTGGCGCTGGGTATGCAGCTGCTGGCGCTGCTGCCTTACCCGCTCTATTTCTTGCTGGTGCGCAAGCTGCTGGTTAAGCGCGGCTAGTGTGTGGTGGGGCGCTTGACGCCCGGTGTGCCTGCGCTGACAGAGAAGGATCGCGTGCCGTGTCGTTTGGCTTCGTAGAGCGCCTTGTCCGCGCGTCGCAACAGTTGCTTGGGTAAATCGCTGGGCATACCCAGGGTAGAGGAAATGCCAAAGGTCATGGACACCGTCAGAATATTCTTGTCCGGGTGTTCGCGAGGCAACTTGCTCTCCATTCGCCGCACCAGCTCTTCTGCCGCGACCGCCGGTTTACCCGGTAGCAACACCACAAATTCGTCGCCGCCCAGGCGCGCCACCAGATCCCGTCCCGGTTCTATTTCATTGACCAGCATGCGCGCTACCTGTTTCAGGCAGGCATCGCCGGCATAGTGGCTAAACTTGTCGTTGATCTCCTTGAAGCGGTCGATGTCGCAAATGATCAGCGACAGGGGTTTCATCTTCTGGCGCGCTGTCTCGAACTGGCTAACCAGCGTCTGGTCCAGGTGGCGGCCATTGGATACGCCGGTCAGGTCGTCGGTGAAGGAAATGCGCTTCATTTCCTGGGCGTACTGGTCCAGCTTACTGGCCTTGGCCTGCAGTTGATTGACCAGACGGCCGCGGTTGTAAAGCTGGCTGGTGTTGCTTTCAAAACGGTGGTGGGCGTTAACCGAGGTGGATAGCAGGAAAGCGCCAAACAGCCCCGCGCAGATCGCCAAAAACTGCAGCATCTGGTCGCCGCTGGCAATCAATAGCACCATGGAGGGCAGCAGGATAATGAGCACATAGGGTGCAAAAAACTTGATCAGGCTGAACATGGTGCCGACGGCGCCGGCGCAAATGCCGGCCATGACCACCAGGGCAAAGGTCACTTTGGTAATGGAGCCGACGCGGATGGTAAAGACGGCCATGCTGGCCCACAGAACGGCTGTCGCCAGCGTGGCGTACCAGTAGCCCTTGGCCCAGCCGAAGAGATCGTAGCGCGACACCACCGGAGCTGCGCTTTCCATCAGAAAGGGGCGGGCCTTGGTAAAGATCAGTACGCGTACCAGTTGCACCAGCAACATGAGTAAGACAAATGCATAGAGCTCGGGGCGATCCAGCGTCATGTAGACAAAGGTGGCGAGCAGGGCACTGACGGCAATATTGAATCCAGTCAAGGTCGGCGTATTGAGTAGAATTTCCTCAAGCTTGCGGCGCTTGATTTCGTTATTGGTCGCCGGATCTTGCTTCGCTACTCAGCCCCAGAAGACCCAGAGTTTACCCCTGGTTTTGGCACTTGTCCCCGGTCCAGATCACGCATGATGATCTCGCCCGGCTCTAGCCCATCCAGCCGCCAATCGCCGACCGCCATGCGTATCAGGCGCAGGGTGGGAAGGCCGACGGCCGCTGTCATGCGACGCACCTGGCGGTTGCGACCCTCCTGAATGCTGAGTTCAATCCAGCTGGTGGGAATCTTGGCACGCTGGCGTATGGGTGGATCGCGCTGCCAGATAGCAGGCGTTTTGAGCAGCCGACAACGAGCGGGCAAGGTGGGTCCATCCTTGAGTTCGACGCCCCGGCTGAGTTGCTGCACGGCCTGCAGATCGGCAACGCCCTCGACCTGGACCCAATAGGTCTTCCACAGCTTGAAGCGCGGTGAACTGATTCTGGCCTGTAGGGCGCCGTCGTCGGTCAGCAACAGCAACCCTTCCGAGGTGGCATCCAGTCGACCCGCTGCGTAAAAGCCGGGTGCGTCGATAAAATGGCTCAGGCCCTGGTAGGCGCCCTCGTCGGTAAACTGGCTTAGAACGCCGTAGGGTTTGTTAAATAAAATCAGGCGTGACATAGCATAAAGAAGTGTGAAGATTTGACCATCCGGTTCCAGCCGGATACACAATAACAGGACGCTCTGCTAAGGTCTTTCGATATCCACCAGGAATCCATGCACTCATGAATCGATCCTTCTCTTGCGCCAAATGGTTCAGTCTGGCGCTGCTGGTGTGCTCCCCCAGCTGGGTCAGTGCCCAGTCGGCTGATGCCCAGATGGCGCCCTACTTTGAGAGCATTTATCAGATCATCGTGATCGAGACGGCAACCAATAACAAAGCGGCGCTGGGTTCGGGCTTTCGCGTCAGCGAGGACGGTTACGTCATCACCAACTTCCACGTGGTCTCCGGCATGATTTTTGAACCGGATCACCACCGCGTGCAGTATCTGGATTCGCGCGGTCGGGTGGGTCCGCTGCAACTGGTCGACTTCGATGTGGTGAACGATGTGGCCCTGCTTAAGGCAGAAACCGAGCCTGGCCCCTATCTGGAATTTAGTCCCAGTCTGCCGGACAAGGGCGAGCGCATCTTTGCCATGGGCAACCCCAACGACTACGGCATGCTGGTAGTGGAGGGCGCCTACAACGGCCTGGCCGACAAAAGCTTTATCGACCGCATTCTCTATTCCGGCTCGCTCAACTCCGGCATGAGCGGTGGTCCGGCGCTGGCGCGCAACGGCGCGGTTGTAGGCGTGAATGTGGCCACTGCCGGCAGCCAGCTCAGTTTCCTGGTGCCTGCCGAGAAGGCCAGTGCGCTGCTGGCACGCCGCCAGCAGCTAAGTGTCGAGCAGTACATGCAGCAGGTCGGCGAACAGGTGCTGGCCTTTCAGCGCGATTACTACGCTACGGTGCTGGCGACGCCCTGGCAGCGGGAAGACCTGCGCGATGTAGCCGAGGTGTTGGGTGAGTTTGGCCCGGATATCAGTTGCTGGGGGCGCAGCAACGAAGACAACGACGAGGCCGAGCATCTGCAGTTGCTGTTGTCCTGCTACAACGCCAACAATATTTTCCTCAAGAGCCGCTTCAACACCGGCCAGTTGCATGTGTCCTTTTTTTACTACGGCGCCCGCGAAATGAATCCGCGCGAGTTCTACGACCTGATCAGCGGCAGCGGCTTCCAGCCGGACAATCGCGCCGGCAGTCAGGATGTGACCAACTTTGATTGCGAGCAGGCCTATCTGGATGATTGGGCGGTCGAGGGCGAATCCGGCTATCGTCAGGTCGCTCTGTGTTTCCGCGCCTACAAACAGATGGAGGGGCTTTACGACGCGCTCTTCTATCTGTTTCAGGGTCGCGACGATGAAGCCCTGGTGAGCCACTTCACCCTGGCCGGCGTCGACCGCGAATCGGCCATGGCCTTTACCGAGAAATTCCTGGAGCAGGCGCAATGGAAATAGCCATCGAGGTTTTCGAACAGGGCCAGAAGCGCTCTTTCGTGCGCCGCTACCCGGCGGGAACCATTCGAGTGGGTCGCGCCTGGGACAACGATATTGTGATCCGCGACCCGCTGGTGGATGCCCACCAGCTGGAGCTGAGCCTTGCGCCGGATGGTCAGTGGCAGGTAGCGGACTTGAACAGCACCAACGGCACCCGTATCGGCCGCGAACCTGTGCAGGGCACGACCGGGCTGGGCTTCGGCCAGGTGCTGCATTTTGGTCACAGCCAACTGAAATTGCATCGCCTCGACCAGGCCGTGGAGCCTACCCTGCAAATGGGCAGACTGGATCGCATAGCATTGCTGTTGCAGCACCCGGCGCTCGCCCTGGGGCTGACCGCTTTGGCTATCTGGCTGGGGCTCTTCACCAACCTGATCGGCGCACCGGCCGACGCCTCCTGGAGTGAAAATGCCAGCCAGGCGTTGACCCTGGGTTCCGGACTTTTTGCCTGGGCTATTGCCTGGGGTTCGATCGCCCGGATGTTGCGACACGAGATGGCCTTCTGGTCGCACCTAAGCCTGATCAGCCTGCTGCTTGCCGTCAGCCTGCTGGGCTATTTGGCAATTGATTGGGTTGCCTTTAACAGCCTCTCCGTTGCGCTGACCGAAGCTTTAAGTGGTGTGATTGTTGCCAGCCTGGTCTTTGTTGCCTTGCTGGTGGGGCTAGCCATTACCACGCGCATCGGTTTCCGCTCCACGCTCAACACCTCGGTAGCTGTGTCCTTTGTTGCGCTTAGCCTGGTCTACTTGCTGCCGGCACTGGAAGACGAGCCCGATCAGGATGGCCCGGAGATGATCACCATCGCCATGCGGCCCAGCTTGCTGACGGCCGGTAGTATTTCCAATGAGACCTTCCTGCAGCGCGCCGACGCGCTCTTTGCGCAGCTGGATGAGGAGCGGGCGGATTCAGTCGACGAAATAGTGGTTGAGTAGGCACAGAAACACACGGTTCGCTTTTGTTCCCGACCCCTTTTAAAAGTTGGCGTCCCGGGAAGGGTGAGCCCAGCGTCATTCGAAGCGTCAGCTTCCGGCGCAGGCGAACGCGCGAAGGCTTTGCCTGAGGGCCGGGACTCCGACCGGTGATGTCCGATGGAAAATTGGCGTCCCGGGAAGGAGTTGAACCTTCGACCTAGCGCTTAGGAGGCACTCGCTCTATCCACTGAGCTACCGGGACCGTATGGGGTTGGCCGGCATTATAGCCAGCCATCTGCGCAGCGACAGCCTTCAGCCCTGACCTTGCTGCTTGCGATGCGCCATGAGCACATCGCGTGCTTCATTCAGCTTGGCGGCAAAGTAGGCATTGCCACCGTGGTCCGGGTGCTGGCGGCTCATTTGGCGTCGGTGTGCAGCCTTGATCTCCTCGACACTGGCATCGGCCTTCACCTCGAGAATGCGGCAAGCTTCCGCGATGGACATCTTATCGCTGGGCGGTGGCGCTGAAGACGGCTGCCCCTGTTGCTTGCCGCGATAGATTTGCGCCAGCACGGGGAAAAAGCGCAGCAACAAAAGGCCTACCTGTTTGAGGCCGAGCAGGGCGGCGGCAAACACGGCGCCAAGCCAGTGAATGCGCCCGGTGGCGGCCAGCAGGGCCACGGCAATCAGCATGCCCCAAAGCATCAGATTAAGAATCAGCTTGCGGCGTTGGTTGAGGTCCGGCGTGTGCTTCCACAGCCACCAGAAGTAACAGCCCAAAGCCAGGGCGAAAAGCATGAGGAGTCGAGCAAACATGGCGCGCATTATAGGCCGGACAGGATGATTTTTTGGATTTGTTACAGGCGTTCCGACGAGGTTCTCCTCGACGGCTGGATTCCTTTATAGTGGACCCAGAACAGTTGTCATCGCTCAATCACCGGGTAACAGATCGCCGTGGGATTATTCAACAAAACCGATAGCCTCCTTCCGACAAATCAATGCCTGCCGGGCCGCGCCGAGCCCATGGCCGTGTCGGGTTCGCACCTGCTTTTAAGTCATTCCTATCTACCGCCTTTTCCTGACGGCATGCTGTCAGTGCGCTTTGGTATGGGCTGCTTCTGGGGTGCCGAGCGCCGCTTCTGGCAGCAGCCTCAGGTTTACGTTACTGCCGTGGGTTATGCCGGCGGTAGCACGCCCAACCCCACCTATGAAGAGGTCTGCTCGGGCTATACCGGCCATACCGAGGTGGTGCTGGTGGTGTTCCCGGCGCAGCCGGCGCTGTTGCAGCAGTTGCTGAAGCTGTTCTGGGAGTCCCACGACCCGACCCAGGGAATGCGCCAAGGCAATGATCGGGGTACCCAGTATCGCAGCGCCATCTATTTGGATGACGCCAGCTGGTTGGAGCAAGTCGAGCAGAGCCGGGCGCTTTACCAGCAGGGCCTGACGCAAGCGGGCAGGGGACCTATTACCACGGAGATCCGGGTGGAAAAGGCCTTTTACTACGCCGAGGAATATCACCAGCAATATCTAATCCGGGTGCCCAATGGCTATTGCGGCCTGCGCGGCACCGGCGTTTGTTATACAGGAGAATGAGTTGAACCGAGCCCTGCGTTGTTTGGCTTGTTCCGGGTTACTGGCATTGCTGGCGTGCAGCGCCGGTGAAACACCGGTGGAATCCGGTACCCGGTTGGGCATTTTGCATTTCGGCAATGGTTCTGAACCCCAGGGTATCGACCCCCATGTCACCACCGGCATTCCTGAGTACCACATTCAGGCGGCGTTGTTTGAAGGCCTGGTCTCCAAAAACCCCTATACGCTGGAGCCGGAACCGGGCGTCGCAGAAAGCTGGACGGTGAGCGAAGACGGTCGCATCTATCGTTTTCAACTGCGCGAGGACGCGCGCTGGTCCGATGGTCAGCCGCTGACGGCCGAGGATTTCCGCTGGTCCTGGTGGCGCATTCTCCACCCGACCACGGGTGCGCCCTATAACTACATGCTCTTTCCCATTCTCAATGCCGAAGCCTTTGCCGCAGGGCAGCTAACGGATTTCGACCAGGTGGGCGTTCGCGTGCTCGACGAGCGCACATTGGAGGTGGAGCTGGCTTATCCCACCCCCTATTTTTTGCAGCTGCTGGATCACCATTCCCTGTTTCCGGTTCCGCGCCATGTGATTGAAGCCCTGGGATCGGCAACCGACCAGACCAACCCCTGGACGCGACTGGAGCACTTTGTCGGCAACGGGCCCTTCCGCTTGACGTCATGGAATCTCAACCAGAGCCTCACCGTCGAGAAGAACGATCTGTATTGGGACGCCGAGCAGGTCAGGCTGAATGCCATCGTTTTTTATCCGACGGAAAATTCCACCACGGAGGAGCGCATGTTCCGCTCGGGGCAGCTGCACCGCACCGAGGGCATTCCCGTCGACCGCATTCCGGTTTACCAGGCAGAAAGCTCCCCAGCCCTGTTGCTGTCTCCCTATCTGGGTACCTATTTCTACAACCTCAACGTCACGCGCGAGCCGCTGGACAAGGTCCAGGTGCGTCGGGCCTTGAACCTGGCCATCGATCGTCAGCTGTTGATCGATTCGGCACTGAATGGTGTGCAGGAACCGGCCTATACCGTTACCCCGCCCGGCACCCTGGGCTACCAGCCGCCCAAGATCTTTGATTTTGATCCTGCGCTGGCGCGGGAACTGCTGGCCGAAGCGGGTTATCCCAACGGCCAGGGCTTCCCCGTCCTGGAGATTCTTTACAACACCCTGGCCGGGCACCAGCGCATTGCCGAAGTCATCCAGCAGATGTGGAAAACCCACCTGAATATCGATGTCACCCTGGTTAACCAGGAATGGCGGGTTTATCTGGACACCATGGCGCAGCTGGATTACGACATCGCGCGCGCCAGTTGGATTGGCGACTATGTCGATCCCAATAACTTTCTCGATCTGTGGATTACCAATGGCGGCAACAACCGGGTCGGCTGGTCGGATCCGGTCTATGACCAGTTGATCCTGCGCGATGCCCCGGCTGCCGCGACTCAGGCAGAACGCTTCGCCATCTTCTACGAGGCGGAAACCCGGCTGATGGAAGCCATGCCCATCATTCCGCTCTACACCTATGTGCGCTCGCATCTGCTGGATCCGCGGGTTAAGGGGATGCCGGAAAACATCATGGATTACACCAACTACAAGTACGTCTGGCTGGAAGACTAGTTGCTTCGCTTCGTATTGATTCGAACTCTGCAGGCCATTCCGGTCATTCTGGCTGTTATCACCGTCACCTTTTTTCTGGTGCGCGCCGCACCCGGCGGCCCCTTTGCCACGGAGCGGGCAGTGACTCCCGAAGTGCAGCGCGCGCTGGAGGCCCAGTACGATCTGGATCAGCCTCTGGTGCAGCAATATTTTGGCTATCTGGGCGACCTGCTGCGCGGCGATATGGGGCCGTCCTTTCGCTACCCTGGCCGCCGGGTGGATGAGCTCATTCTGTCCGGACTGCCGGTGACCGCCGAGCTGGCCTGCTATGCCCTGCTGATTGCCTTGCTGCTGGGTATGAGCGCCGGCGTGCTGGCTGCCTTGCGGCCCAACAGCCTGCAGGACTATGTGCCCATGTCGGCCGCCATGGTGGGTATCTGCATGCCCACCTTTTTGTTGGGGCCGCTGCTGGTGCTGATCTTTGGCATTCAGCTGGAATGGCTGCCGGTATCGGGCTGGGGCGTGCTGCCGGGCGACAAGATTCTGCCCAGCCTGACTTTGGGCTCCGTCTATGCGGCCTATATTGCCCGCCTGACCCGCAGTGGCATGCTGGAAGTGATGACACAGGATTACATTCGCACTGCGCGCGCCAAGGGCTTGCCGGAATGGAAGGTAGTGCTCAAGCACGGCCTGCGCGGGGGCCTGCAGCCGGTGGTGGCCTATCTGGGTCCGGCCTTCGCCGGGCTGCTGACCGGTTCCTTTGTGGTCGAGACGATTTTCCAGGTGCCCGGACTGGGACGCTTTTATGTACAGGCGGCCTTTAATCGCGATTACACCATGATTCTGGGTGCCACCTGCCTGCTGGCGACTCTCATTGTGCTGTTCAACCTGCTGTCCGATTTTCTGGCGGCCTGGATGAACCCGCGCCTGCGCCACCAGTTCGGTAGCCGCTGATGCAGAGCCTCGCCGCGCCAGCCGATGTGCTCGAACCGGGGGTCTCCCTGTGGCAGGACGCTCTCAGACGCTTGGCTAAAAACCGCTTGGCCGTTTTTGGTCTCGTGACGCTACTGCTGTTGATGCTTCTGGCCCTGCTGACGCCCTGGATCGCGCCCTACGGCTACGAGCAGCAGGATCTGGCGCTGGGTGCCGCGCCGCCTTCCTGGCAGCACTGGATGGGCACGGATGTATTTGGTCGCGACCTGCTGACACGCATTCTTTACGGGGGCCGCGTCTCGCTGGCGGTGGGTTTCATTGCCACTGCCGTGGCTCTGGTGATAGGTGTCACTTGGGGTGCGATTGCCGGCTTTGTTGGCGGACGTATTGACGCTCTGATGATGCGGCTGGTCGATATTCTTTACGCCTTGCCCTTTATGATTTTCATCATCCTGCTGATGGTGGTTTTTGGTCGCAATCTGCTGCTGCTTTACCTGGCCATCGGTGCCGTCGAGTGGTTGACCATGGCGCGCATTGTGCGCAATCAGGTGCAGGGTCTGCGGCAGCAGGAATTTGTCGAGGCAGCGGTGTCCATGGGCCTGTCGCCGGTGCGCATTCTGTGGCGCCATCTGGTGCCTAATGCCCTGGGCCCGGTGATCGTCTATACCACCCTGACCATTCCCAGCGTCATGCTGCTGGAGGCTTTTCTCAGCTTTCTCGGTCTGGGGGTGCAGCCGCCGCAATCCTCCTGGGGACTGCTGATCTCCTACGGGGTAGAGAGCATGGAGGAATACCCCTGGCTGCTGATCTTCCCCGGTCTGGTATTGAGCTTGACGCTCTTTGCTCTGAATTTTCTCGGCGATGGCCTGCGCGATGCGCTGGATCCACGCAGTGCGCGGGACTAGCCCATGAGTCTGCTGCAGGTCGACCAGCTCAGCGTGGCCTTTCACACCCGGGACGGCGTCATCCGTGCCGTAGACGAAGTCGGTTTCCAGGTGGAGCGCGGCGAGATCACCGCCATCATCGGCGAGTCGGGCTCCGGCAAGTCGGTTGCCTGCAACGCCATTTTGGGTCTGCTGCAGGCACCTGGTCGCATTGAACTGGGGCGGGCGCTGTTTGAGGGCGTGGATTTATTGCAGCTCAAGGCAAACGACCTGCGTCGCCTGCGCGGCAGTGAAATTGCCATGGTCTTTCAGGATCCCATGACTTCGCTGAACCCCTACCTGAGCATTGGTGAGCAGCTTATGGAGCCACTCCTGCAGCATCGCCACGTGTCGCGCACCGAAGCAAAAAAGCGGGCCATCGACATGCTGGACGAGGTGGGCATCGAGCGCGCCGCCGAGCGGTTTGGCGCCTTCCCGCACCAGTTCTCGGGGGGTATGCGCCAGCGCGTGATGATCGCCATGGCGCTGATCAACGAACCCAAGCTGCTGATCGCCGATGAGCCCACCACGGCACTCGATGTGACCATTCAGGCGCAGATACTCGAGCTCATCGCGGAATTGCAGCAGCGCCGCCAGCTCGGCGTCATCTTTATCAGCCACGACCTGAGTGTGGTGGCGGATATCGCGACGCGCATTCTGGTCATGAAGGATGGGCGCATCGTCGAGCAGGGCGACCGTCAGCAGATATTTCATGCGCCGCAGCACGACTACACTCGGCAGCTATTGGCAGCCGTGCCGCAGGGCCATCGCCCGCACCAGGCGCCGGATCCTGACATTTTGCTGGAGGTGCGCCATTTGACTACGCGCTTCCGCGGCCCAAATCGCCACAGCGCGCCCGTGTTGGCCTGCGACGACCTGAATTTTCAACTGCGGCGTGGGGAAATCCTCGGCATGGTCGGCGAGTCGGGTTCGGGCAAATCGACCTGCGGGCGCTCCATTCTGCGTCTGGTTGAAGCCGATGCCGGAGAATTGCTCTTCGACCGTATCGATTTGCGCCGCTTGTCGCTGGGCCAGTTGAAGCCCCTGCGGCGGCGCCTGCAGATGGTGTTTCAGGATCCCTATGCATCGCTCAATCCGCGCATGAGTATTTTTGATACCCTGGCCGAACCGCTGCTGGTGCACGGCCTGTGCACGCGCCAGACACTCGAACCGGCGGTCTGCCAGCTGATGGACGATGTCGGCCTGGCGCGGCGTTATTTGCGCAAATATCCACACGAGTTTTCCGGCGGCCAACGGCAGCGCATAGCCATCGGCCGTGCCCTGGCCACCCGGCCGGATTTGATCGTGGCGGACGAGCCGGTTTCTGCACTGGATGTGACCATACAGGCCCAGGTGCTGGAACTGCTGGTCGACCTGGTCGACGAATACGATCTGAGCCTGCTGTTTATCTCCCACGACTTGGCGGTAGTGCGCTATGTGGCCGATCGCATCCTGGTATTGCACCGTGGCCGCATCGTAGAGCAGGGGGAGTCCGAAGCCCTTTTTAACGCCCCAGCGCACGCCTATACACAGCGCCTGTTGCAGGCCATTCCCGGCAAAACACTGCTTGAGTCTGGAGCCCCGGGGGGCTAGATTGGCATTCTCTGCAGGAGAATTTTCATGTCGTCCAAGATTCCCGGTAATTTAAACCCCGCTGTCATTATTTCCGCTGCCATTGTGGCAGTGGTTGTTCTCGTTGCCGTCTGGGTCAACCGCGATGCGCCGGCTGCACCCGAGGTCATGCCGGTCGAAGAGGCGGCACCGGTCGTTCAGCGCATCGAGATACCATCGCTGCCGGCTACGGCGCCGAATCTGGCAGCCGAATTCCAACTAGAGGGAGAGATGCCTGCGCTGGGCGAAAGCGATACCACGGTACAGGCACACATGCAGTTGCTGGGCGGTCGCGCCGTGCTGGAATGGCTGGCTGGCGAGCAGCTACTGCGGCGCATCGTGGTGCAGGTTGCCAACGCAGCTGATGGCGATCTGGTCTACCAGCAATCACCTCTCGTTCGCCAGGGCGAACTGGCGGTGGTGAGTCTGGCCGATGAGCGCTTTGCCCTGGATCCAGCTAGCTATCGTCGTTACGACGCCTATGTGGATTTTCTGGCCAATATGCAGCCAGACTTGCTGGTCGCTTTCTACCGCTACTACGAGCCCTTGCTGGACCAGGCTTATGCTGAGCTGGGCAACCCCATTGGCGCCTTCCGCGGCGAACTGCTCACAGCCATTGAAATGGTGATGGCGGCGCCCGTTCTCGAGACACCCATCGAGCTGGTGCCAATCGGTACGGCTTACGAGTTCAAGGATCAGGCGCTGGAAGCGCTGCCCGGCGTGCACAAGCAGCTGATTCGCATGGGACCACAAAACACCCGTCGCATTCAGGACACGCTGCGAGCCTTCCGCGACCGCATCAGCTAATCGGTCTGGCGCCTGCTAGTCCCGTCGCAGTCGATCCGAGATGGCGATGGGACTGGGGAAGTTCAGGATGACGATATAGCTTGAAATCACAAAGGTAAGTATGGCCGCTGCCTGCACCAGGGTGGCGGCCCGCTCGCCGATCAGGGCACTGTCGCGCGCCAGAAAAACGATCAGCAGGGAGAATTCGCTGATCTGCCCCAGGCGGAAGCCGATATCCCAGGAGAGTTCGCTGGTCTCGCTGCGGCGCCGTGCCAGAAAGCTGAACACCAGGGGTTTGAGGCCGATGATTGCCAGCGCCAGTAGTATGGCGGGCACGGCGATGTCGTCCACCAGACCCAGATTGAATCCGGCTCCCACAGAAAAGAAGAATACGATCAGGAAGAAATCCCGCAGTGGCCGCAGGCTAAGTGCGATGAACTGGGAGATCGGACTGGTTGCCAGGGCGATGCCAGCGATAAAGGCGCCTATTTCCAGCGACAGCCCGATAAATTTGGCCAGTTCGGCGATGCCCAGACACCAGCCCAGGGCAACCAGAAAGATAAATTCCTGCACCCGATCGAAGCGCGCGAGAATCGGTAGCAATACCCAGCGCGTCAGCGCATAGGCAATGCCCAGCAACAGCGGCAGGGCGACCAGAGCCCGCCCCATCATCATCCAGCTGATACTGCCAGAGGCGCCGCTCATCAGAAGCAGTAGCACGAAGATAGCCAGAAAGTCCTGCAGCAGCAGCAGGCCGATCATGAGTTCGCCGGCATGCCGATGGTGCAGCACCGTGGTCGGCAGCAGTTTGATGCTGATGATGGTCGAGGAGAACATCAGGGCAGCGCCGATCACCAGATTCTCGGTGAGGCTGAAGCCGAGCGCCCAGCCGAATCCGAAACCCAGCAGGGCAAAGGCCAGCGAGCTGATCAGGGTGATAAAGACGGCCTTGCTGAGCACGGCACCCAGATGCTTGGGCTGCATATCCCGCCCCAGCAAAAAGAGCAGTAAAATGATGCCAATCTCGGCGGCCTGCGACAGCCGGGCGACGTCCTGCACCAGTCCCAGACCAAAAGGACCTAGTATGGTGCCGAGGACAATGTATGCTAC
>JAYQPQ010000011.1:0-321 GCA_038145405.1 Porticoccaceae bacterium
AGCACGGGACCGCGAATGTCATAGAGCACGGAATCCAGCTTGTTGGAGGCGGCAACGTTGCCGGCCCGGCGCGGCGTCTCAGCCGTCTGCTTTTTCTCGGCGACGGATATGCCCAGTTCATGCTGCAAGCGCAGCGAATGACGCTCCGGCAGGGGCTCGTCCAGCTCCCAGCGCGAGACCGCCTGGCGCGAAACGCCCAGAGCCTCGGCCACGGCGGCTTTTTTTCCGAAAAAATGCGGCAAGACTTGACGCAGCGTTAACATGAGATTGACCGTGTAAAGAAAATACGCTGACTTTTTACCTGAAATCGACGAAAAAAGT
>JAYQPQ010000011.1:331-36228 GCA_038145405.1 Porticoccaceae bacterium
TATGTGTCAATTTATATTTACATTATGCCGATTTTGTCAACTTTGGATGCTTTCGATGCGGGAAGCAGGTGCGACAAATTTCGCAGGTGCGGCCGTCGCAGCCTCTGGCGCTGCAGTGCTCGCGGCCGTAGTAAATCATCTGCAAGTGCAGGTCATTCCAGCGCTGTCTGGGGAATAGACGTTTCAGGTCGCGCTCGGTTTGGTGCACACTTTTGCCTGAACTCAGCCCCCAGCGCTGGGCCAGCCGATGGATGTGGGTGTCAACCGGAAAGGCAGGCTGACCAAAAGCTTGCGCGACGACCACGCTGGCCGTTTTGTGGCCCACCCCCGGCAGCGCTTCGAGTTGGGCCAGATTATCCGGCACAACTGCGCCGAAATCTTTCTCAAGAAGTTTTGATAAGGCAATGATTGCCTTAGATTTTTTTGGCCCCAGGCCGCAGGGGCGGATAATCTCGTACACCTGTTGCTCGCTGAGCTGGGCCATGGCGGCTGGACCGGCGGCCAGGGCAAAAAGTCGCGGTGTCACCTGATTGACGCGCTGGTCTGTGCATTGCGCAGACAGCAGCACGGCAACGAGCAGTTCGAAAGCGTTGCGATGCTGGAGAGGAATGGGTGGTTGTGGGTAGAGCTCCTGCAGCCGGCGATCGATATAGTCGACCCGCTGCGCTTTGCTCAGGGTCATGAATCCAAAGCCCTGGCATGGCAGGCAACCAGGCGATTGATGCCTTCGATGCACTGACCCAGTTCGCCGACCAGCGCGAGCCGCACGTGATTGCGCCCCGGATTACCGGCCGGTGTATCGCGTGCCAGGTAGCTGCCGGGCACCAGTATCAGATTTTCTTCCCGGTAGAGCCGCTGGGCAAAGTCCTGATCATCCTGTTTCAGGTTCAGCCAGAAGTAGAAGCCAGCTTGCGGCCGCTGCACGCCAAAGGCCTTGGTGATGGCCGGCTGCACTGCCTGATATTTGGCGTTGTAGGCCTGCCGATTTGCGAGTACGTGGGCTTCATCGCGCCAGGCGGAAATACTGGCCTGCTGAATGGGCTGGGGCATGGCGCAACCGTGGTAGGTACGGTACTGCAGGAAGCTTTTAATCAGGCCGGCGTCACCGGCGACAAAGCCGCTACGAAATCCCGGCATGTTGGAGCGCTTGGACAGGGAGTGGAACACCAGACATCGGGCGAAATCATCGCGCCCGAGCTGGCGACAGACTTCCAGCAGGCCCGGCGGCGGCTGGTTTTCGTCCGGATAGATTTCCGAATAGCACTCGTCGCTCAGAATGACGAAATCGTGGCGGTCGGCCAGTTCCAACAGTCGCTGCAACATGGTTGGCGGCATGATGGCGCCGGAGGGATTGCCGGGATTGCAGATATAGATCATCTGCACCTCTTGCCATTGTGCCGGTGACACGGCGTCCAGGTCGGGCAGGTAACCCTGGTCGGCTGGACAGTTGAGGAAGAGCGGTTGCAATCCGGCCAACAGCGCTGCGCCCTCGTAAATCTGATAGAAGGGATTCGGCATGGCGACCAGCGCGCAGGGTTGTCGATCGGCCAGCAGTTGGGCGACGGCAAAGAGTGCTTCGCGCGTGCCGTTCACCGGCAGCAGATGCTCGACCGACAAGCGGGTGGAGCCGAGCTGATAGCGCACGGTCAGCCAGTCGAGAATGGCCTGGCGCAGTTCGAGCGAGCCGACGGTCTCCGGATAGCGGGAAAACCCCTGCATATGATCCACCAGGGCCTGTTGAATGAAGCCCGGCGTGGGATGCTGGGGCTCACCGATGGACAGACGCAGCGGCGCCTTTTCCGGGTTCGGCACAATCTCCCTGAGCAGATTGGCAATGCGGGTAAAGGGGTAGGGTTGGAGCAACTCCAGATAGGGGGTCATGCGTGTACCGCCGCCTCCACCTTCTGATCGATCGTCTCGCAGATAGCACTCACCAATTGGGCGTTGAAGGCCTCGTCAGTGAGGGCATGGCCATCCTTGTCGGTGATGATAAAGAGGTCCTCCACGCGCTCGCCCAGGGTGGTGATGCGGGCATTGAGCAGGCGTATTTCGAATTTGACAAAGATCTGGCCGATAGCGGCCAGCAGGCCCGGACGGTCGGCGGTGATGACTTCGAGCACCGACAAATTGCCGCGTTGCGCAATGGAGGCGCGCGTCTGCAGCGGAAACTGCTTGAGCCGCCGATTGGTACGTCGACCGATAACCTCGTGGTAGTCGTCGATGATGTTCAGTTCGTTGCGAATCGACTTTTCCAGGCGCTCGATACGCTGCGAGTCTTTGCCCAGCGGCGCAGCCTGTTCGTCCAGAATGAAGAACAGACTCAGGGTGGTATCGCCAAAGCGATAGATGCGGGCGTCTTGAATATTCAAATTGTTCTGGTCGATGGCTGTGGCAATGGCGGCAAAAATGCTGTTGCTGTGCTGCATGCTGACCAGCACCTGGGTGGCGCGTTCGCGACGATTCAGAATGTAGGGGCGGATCACCACTAGGGGTTTGTCATCGCGCCGTGATCGCAATACCAGTTCAGCCTGCCAGGCAATATCCTCGGGCGATTCCCGAATAAAGTAGTCGTCGTCCAGGCCCTGCCACAGATGTTCGACGAGACTGTCGTCGACCTGCTTTTTCTGCAGTATGTCGAGCGCCGATTGGCGGTTCTCCTGCACCAGTTCCTGACGATTGCCGAAATTCTCCAGCCCGTGCTGCAGCGCACGACGCGTCTCGGTGTAGAGCTGACGCATCAGCGAGGCGCGCCAGTTGTTCCACAACGTGGGGTTGGTGGCATTGATGTCGGCTACGGTCAGCGCATAAAGCAAATCCAGATGCTCGAGGTCGCCCACATGAGTAGCAAAGCGGGCGATCACCTGGGGATCGGAAATGTCTTCGCGCTGGGCTACGCGCGAGAGCAACAGGTGGTTTTCCACCAGCCAGGCAAGCAGGCGTTGTTCGCGCTCCGAGTAGCCGTGGCGCTCGGCAAAATTAACCACATCGTGCGCGCCCAGTTCGGAGTGGTCGCCGCCGCGGCCCTTGGCGATATCGTGATAGAGCCCGGCAATAATCAATAGCTCCGGTTTGCGCAGACTGTTGAAAATATGGGCCGAGATCGGCGAGCGCGCCGATGCGTCGGGCAGCGCAAAGTTACAGATGTTCTTCACCACATTGAGCGTGTGCACGTCGACCGGGTAGATATGAAAGAGGTCGTGCTGGGTAAGTCCGGTTATGGCGTCAAATTCGGGCAGATAGCGACCCAGCACGCTGTAGCGCGCCATGCGCTGCAGCGGTGCGACCAGGTTCTCCGGTGTGCGCAGCAGGTCGACAAAGAGTTCGCGGTTTTTTGGCGTCGAGCGGAAGTCGTCGTCGATAGCAGCGCAGGCTTCACGCAGCCGGCGAATGGTCGAGGCGCGCACGCCGCTGATATTTTTGTCGCGCGCCATGATGGTAAATATTTCCATGATGGACGACGGCTCGTGACGAAACACCTCGGGCGAGGTGGTTTCAATATAGCTGCCCCGCAACTGAAAGCGCGGGTTAACCGGGGTTACCGGAATGGCCTTACTGGATGAGGTGGTCTCGTCGAGAATCTGCATGAGGACGTCGTTGATCTCCCGCACGGTTGTAACGGTGCGGTAGTAGTCCTGCATGAATTTTTCCACGGCCAGGCGTTTGGGCGTGTCTTCATAGCCGAACAGTTCGGCCAGCTGTCGCTGGTGTTCGAACTGCAGCTGATCATGCGGACGCCGCGTCAGCATGTGCAGGCCGAAGCGCACGGCGCTGAGAAAGCTCTGCGCAGAACGCAGCGAGTTATATTCCTGCTCGGTGTAAAAGCCGCGATTGGCCAGGGCTTCCAGGCTGGAGACCTTGTACAGCCGCTTGGCTACCCAGTGGATGGTTTGAATATCACGCAGCCCGCCCGGCGATTCCTTGACATTGGGTTCGAGGTCGTACTCCACCATGCCGTGGCGCTTGTAGCGCTGGTTCTGCTCGTCAAATTTGGCGGTAAAAAAGCTGCGCGGCGGCCAGATTTTCTCCGGCGCCGAGAGTCGTTCCATTTCCTGACGCAGCATCTCGTCGCCGACGATGGTGCGCGACTCCAACATGCTGGTCATGATGGTGAGGTCAGTTTTCGCCAGGGCGACACACTGCTTGGGCGTGCGCACGCTGTGGCCAATCTTCAGCTGCAAATCCCAGAGAAAGGTGGTGAAGGCAGTGATGGATTTGCGGTAGCGCTCGTGGTTGGACTTGCGCGTTAGAAACAGCAGGTCGATATCCGAATAGGGATGCAGTTCGCCGCGACCGTAGCCGCCCACAGCGACCAGAGCGATATGCTCATCCCAATCGAATTGACGCCAGGCGTAGTAGAGGATGCGATCCATAAAGCGCGAGCGGTCGCGCATGATGCGCAGAATGTCCTCGCCCTCGCGAAAGCGCGTCGCGAGATGTTCGTCCGCTGCACGCAGCGTATTGCGGAACAGCTCCAGATTGACCCTGGGGCCCTGGTCGGCCGCGCGCTGGAAGTGGGTTTCGGCAAAAAAGCTGAGCTCGCCAAATTCCGGCCGAACCAGCCGTGTCCTGGTATGTCCGAAGATCATGGCAGCACTTCGTCAGAGCGTCGCGTCAGCACTTCCACACCGTCGGCGGTAACCGCCAGCGTATGTTCATACTGGGCCGACAATCGGCTGTCGCGCGTGACCACCGTCCAGCCATCGGATTTCAATTTGGTGTGGTAGGTGCCGGCGTTGATCATGGGCTCGATGGTAAAGGTCATGCCTTCCACCAGCGCCATACCCTGTCCGGCACGGCCGTAGTGCAGCACCTGAGGATCCTCGTGGAAGATGCGCCCTATGCCGTGGCCGCAATAGTCGCGCACCACGGAATAGAAGTTGGCTTCGGCGTGCTTCTGAATGGTCGCGCCAATGTCGCCCAGGGTGGCACCGGGGCGCACGACACCGATGGCCTTGTACAGGCATTCCTGGGTGATACGGCAGAGACGCTGGGCGTGCTCGGGCACCTCGCCAACATAAAACATGCGGCTGGTGTCGCCGTGGAAGCCGTCCTTGATCACCGTCACATCGATATTGATGATGTCGCCCTTCTTGAGCTGGCGCGTATCCGAGGGAATGCCGTGACAGACTACCTGATTGATCGAGGTGCAGATCGACTTGGGGAAGCCCTTATAGTTGAGCGGGGCGGGAACGGCTTGCTGCTGGCCGACGATGAAGTCGTGGCAAATACGATCCAGTTCGCCCGTCGTCACGCCGGGGACAACATGGGGTTCGATCATCTCGAGGACTTCCGCTGCCAGCTTGCCGGCTACGCGCATTTTCTCGATTTCATCCGGGCTTTTGATAACGACAGCCATGCCATTCCAGTGCGGTTCAGGGAGGCGCTATTGTAGCGGCTCGGGCGGGTGACGCCACTGTCTGGCGCCACGATTAGCGGGGCCCGGGGATCATGGTGCATTGCAACGCGATCCTCACTATAATGCCGCCCTCATTTGCCTCCCCCATACGGACTACATGAAACCTCAGATCAAGCCGGCCAACCCCAATTTTTCTTCCGGTCCCTGTGCCAAGCGCCCTGGGTACCAGTTGCAAAACCTGCGTCAGTCCGCGCTGGGAAGGTCGCACCGCTCGAAACTGGGGTTGTCGGTGCTGGTCGAAGCCGTCGACAAGACGCGTCAGATTCTGGGTGTTCCTGCCGATTACCGCATTGGCATCGTGCCGGCCTCGGATACCGGTGCCGTGGAAATGGCACTCTGGTCCATGCTCGGCCAGCGCCCGGTAAATATCTATAGTTGGGAATCCTTCGGCGAGGGTTGGGCCAGCGACGTGCTGAAGCAACTCAAACTCAAGGACGCCACCCACTATCAGGCCGCCTACGGTCTGTTGCCCGACCTCGCCAGCGCCAACATGGAACACGACCTGGTGTTTACCCTGAACGGCACGACCTCGGGCGTCTGTCTCGCCGACCTGGAATGGATCGGCGACCAGCGCTCTGGCCTGACATTCTGCGATGCCACCTCGGGCATCTTTGCCATGGATGTCGACTGGTCCAAGCTGGATGTCACTACCTTCAGTTGGCAGAAGGTGTTGGGAGGTGAGGGCGCCCACGGCATGCTGGTGCTGAGCCCGCGCGCCGTCGCCCGGCTGGAAACCTATTCACCCCCCTGGCCGCTGCCGAAGATTTTCCGCATGACCAAGGGCGGCAAACTCAACGAGAGCATTTTCCAGGGCAGCACCATCAATACGCCCTCCATGCTCTGTGTCGAGGACTATATCGATGCCCTGAACTGGGTTGCGGGTATCGGTGGCCTGGCGGCAACCATCGCGCGCTCGCAGCGCAACTTCGAGGTCATCGAAGGCTTTGTCGCCAGCCATGGCTGGATTCACTTCCTGGCCCAGCAGCCGAGCCAGCGCTCGCGCACCAGCGTATGTCTGACGCTGGATCTGGAGCCGGCGCAGGTGAAGAGAATGGTCAGTCTGCTCGACGGCGAGGGCGTGGCCTACGATATTGGCTCCTACCGCGATGCCCCTCCGGGACTGCGCATCTGGTGCGGAGCAACTGTTGAATCGAGCGATCTCGAGGCCCTGATGCCATGGCTGGAGTGGGCCTACACCCAGGTAAAAAAGGAGCAAGCAGCCTGATGTTCAATGTAAAAACCTATAACGCCATTTCCGAAAAGGGTCTCTCGCGTTTCCCTGCTGACCGCTACCAGGTTGGTCCGGATGTGGCGCAGCCCGACGCCTATATTTTGCGCAGTCACAAGCTGCATGGCGAAACCGTCCCGCCGTCCGTGGTGGCGGTCGCCCGCGCCGGTGCTGGCGTCAACAACATTCCGGTTGATCAATACAGCGAGAAGGGCATCGTGGTGTTCAATACGCCGGGTGCCAACGCCAATGCGGTCAAGGAACTGGTGATCACCGGTATGCTGCTGGCCTGTCGCGATATCGCCGGTGGCATCGCCTATGTGCGCGGACTGGAACCCATGGACGACGCGGCCATGAGCAAACTGCTGGAAGCCGAGAAGAAGCGCTTTGCCGGCAGTGAAATCCAGGGCAAGACCCTGGGCGTGGTCGGTTTGGGTGCCATCGGTGCCCTGGTGGCGAATGTGGCGCTGGAATTGGGCATGGATGTGGTGGGCTACGACCCGGCCATCTCTGTCGAGGCCGCATGGCGCTTGTCTCGTCGCGTAGAAAAAATGGATTCGCTGGAAGCCCTGCTGGCGCGCGCCGACTTTATTACCCTGCATGTTCCGGCTCTGGATGCCACCCATCACCTGATCAATCAAGCTCGACTGAAGCTGATGAAAAAGGGCGCGGTGCTGCTCAATTTTGCCCGCGAGCAGGTGGTCGATGCCGATGCCGTGATCCAGGCTCTGGACGCAGGCAAACTTGGCAAGTACGTCACCGACTTCCCGAATAGCCAGTTGGCGGCCCGGGCCGATGTCGTGCCCATGCCGCATATCGGTGCCAGCACCGACGAGGCCGAGGAAAACTGCGCCATGATGGCGGCCGATCAGCTCATGGATTTCCTGCAGAATGGCAATATTCGCAATTCGGTGAACTTCCCCAATACCACCATGGCGCGCATTGGAGCGTCCCGCATCACCTTCAGCAACAAGAACGTACCCAAGGTGCTGGGCAACGTACTGTCGCTGCTGGCAGACAGCAATATCAACGTGGTCGACATGATCAACCGCAGCCGCGATGAGCTGGCCTACAACATCATCGATGTCGAGGCCGAGGTCAGCGACGCCCTCTACCAGGCCATTGCCGCAGTGGACGGTGTCATCAGCGTACGGGTGATCTGAGGCAGGGGAGCCGAATCGGCTTTATCCCTTGGATCATCTGTGGTATAAAGCGCGCCGCCGCTTCGGTGGCGCGTTGTTTTAACTTAATACACACACGCATCGATAACTGTTCTACCGGGTGCCGCAAGGTTGGTGGGCAGGTTGCGTGGAAGATCAACCCAAATTGGAGAATATTATGTCCTCGATTAGCATGCGTGACATGCTGCAGGCCGGCGTGCACTTCGGCCACCAGACCCGTTTCTGGAATCCCAAGATGTCCCAGTACATCTTCGGTAATCGCAACAAGATTCACATTATCAATCTCGAACAAACTCTGCCGGCCTTCCAGGAAGCCATGGCTTACCTGCAGAAACTGGCCAGTAACCAAAACAAGATTCTTTTCGTTGGCACCAAGCGCGCCGCCGGCAAGATCATCAAGGAAGAAGCCGAGCGTTGCGGTATGCCCTACGTCAGCCATCGCTGGCTGGGCGGCATGCTGACCAACTACAAAACCATTCGCGGTTCCATCAAGCGTTACCGCGAGCTGGAACAGCAGAGCCAGGACGGCACCTTTGCCAAACTGACCAAGAAAGAAGCCCTGATGCGTCAACGTCAGATGGAAAAGCTGGAACGCTCCATCGGCGGTATCAAGGACATGGCTGGCCTGCCGGATGCACTGCTGGTTGTCGATGTCGACTATGAGCGCATCGCCGTTCTGGAAGCCAACAAGCTCGGCATTCCGGTCATTGGCATTGTCGATACCAACTCGGATCCGGATGGCGTCGATTTCGTCATCCCGGGCAATGACGACGCGATTCGCGCCATCAAGCTCTACGCTGCTGCCGCTGCCGACGCCATTCTGGCCGGTGCTGCCGCCGGCTCCCATGTGACCTCGCGCGACGAGTTCATGGAAGTCGAGGAGAAGGTCCAGGCGGCCGCTGCAAGCGAGACTGCCGATCCGGTCGAGACCAATTCAACTGAAGGCGAAGAGGCCGAACAGGCCTGACATCTGCCCCTGGGCAAAACCCACAGTCGAACCGATACGAGGAATTGAATATGGGCGCAATTAGTGCCTCCCTGGTTAAGGATTTGCGCGAGCGAACCGGCCTGGGAATGATGGAGTGCAAAAAAGCACTGGTGGAAGCCGATGGCGACATCGAGCTGGCCATTGAAAACCTGCGTAAATCCAGTGGTATGAAGGCGGCCAAAAAAGCCGGCCGCATTGCTGCTGACGGCTTAGTCGCCGTGCGTTCATCCGGCGATAACGCCGTAATGGTCGAGATCAATTCGGAAACCGATTTTGTCGCCCGCGACGACAACTTCCTGGCCTTTGTCGACAAGGTGGCCACTCAGGCCCTGAACTCCGGCGCCACCAGCGTCGAAGATCTGATGAGCGGCAGCCTGGAAAGTGACCGCGAAGCCCTGGTGCAGAAGATCGGCGAAAACATTAGCGTGCGCCGTTTGGCTCGCTTCTCCGGAGTGGAGACGCTGGGCACCTATGTGCACGGCAACAACCGTATTGCCGTACTTGTCAATCTGAAGGGTGGAAGCGAAGAGCTGGCGCGCGATGTGGCCATGCACATCGCCGCGGTCAACCCGCAGGTCAACAAGCCCGAGGATATGGACCAGGCCGTGATCGAGCGCGAGCGCGAAATCTACACCGCTCAGGCGGCAGACTCTGGCAAACCGGCAGAGATTGTGGCCAAAATGGTCGACGGTCGACTGCGCAAGTTTCTCTCCGAAAACAGCCTGGTGGAACAGCCCTTCGTCAAGGATCCCGACACCACGGTTGGTGCCCTGGTGAAGAAGGCCGGCGCCGATGTGCAGGACTTTGTTCGCTTTGAAGTGGGCGAGGGAATTGAGAAGCAGGAAGAAGACTTTGCTGCGGAAGTTGCGAAGCAAGTCCAGGGAGCCGGCCGCTAAGTTAATCAAATTTCGGTGTCTGTCGTGTCGGATCGAAAGAAAGAACGCAAATATAAGCGCATTCTCCTCAAGCTCAGCGGTGAGGAACTCACCGGGGAATTGGGTTTTGGTATCGATCCCAAGGTGCTCGACAAAATGGCACTGGAAATCGGTCAGCTGGTCGGCATTGGCGTCCAGGTAGGCCTGGTCGTAGGAGGAGGTAATCTATTCCGCGGCCAAGCGCTCAATGCCGCCGGTCTCGATCGCGTCACCGGCGACCATATGGGCATGCTGGCGACGGTCATGAATGCGCTGGCGCTGCGCGACGCCCTCGAGCGCTCCAATATCACCAGCCACGTCATGTCTGCCATTCCCATTGGCGGCATCGTCGAGCATTACGATCGCCGTCTGGCAATGCGATACCTGGCTGCCGGCGATGTAGTCATTTTTGCCGCCGGTACCGGCAATCCCTTCTTTACCACGGACTCTGCCGCCTGCCTGCGCGCCATTGAGGTCGAAGCCAACCTGGTGTTGAAGGCGACTAAGGTGGAAGGGGTGTATGACAAGGACCCCATGCGGCACAAAGACGCCGTCATGTTCAAGCGACTCTCCTACGATCAGGTGTTGAGCAAACAGTTGGGCGTCATGGACCTGACAGCCATCTGTCTGTGCCGCGATCACAAGATGCCGGTGCGGGTTTTCCGCATGGCAAAATCCGGCGCGTTGCTGGCTATCGTAGTCGGCGAAGACGAGGGCACGCTCATCGAAGAGGAAGTCAAATCATGATTAACGAAATCAAGCGCGACGCCGCCGAGCGCATGAAAAAGACCCAGGAATCACTGGTGCAGCATTTCAACAAGATTCGCACCGGGCGCGCCCATCCCAGCCTGCTGGATTCCATTCACGTCAGCTACTACGGCACGGAGATGCCGCTGAATCAGGTAGCCAATGTCAATGTCGAGGACGCTCGCACCCTGGCGGTGATTCCCTGGGAAAAAAGCATGGTACCGGAGATCGAGAAGGCGATCATGAAGTCCGACCTGGGCCTCAATCCGGCCACCGCCGGCACCGTCATCCGCATTCCGCTGCCCTCGCTGACTGAGGAGACGCGCAAGGGCTTTATCAAACAGGCGCGCCAGGAAGCTGAATCGGCACGCGTATCCATTCGCAATATCCGTCGCGATGCGATTTCCCAGCTCAAGGATTTGCTCAAGGAAAAGGAAATTTCCGAAGATGACGACCGCCGTGCGCAGGAAGAAGTACAAAAAATCACCGACCAAAGCATTGAGCAGGTGGATCGCCTGCTGGGCGAGAAAGAAACCGACCTCATGGCCATCTGATCGCGGCGCCATCAAGGACCGGCCATGAGCGACCAGAGCACCACCCCACACCCGCTGCGCCACGTCGCCGTCATTATGGACGGCAATAATCGTTGGGCACGCAGCAGGGATCTGCCCAGCATTGCCGGCCATCGAGCCGGCGCCGAACGCCTGGAAGAGATCGTTAACACCTGCCGTGAAATCGAGCTCGAGTGCCTGACAGTATTTGCTTTCAGCAGTGAAAACTGGACGCGGCCGCAGCAGGAAGTGTCTGGGCTCATGTCGCTCTTTGCGACCACACTGAAACGCTATCGGCGCGATCTGGTTCGCCAGGACGTCTGCCTGCGCATTATTGGTCGGCGCGACCGCCTGAGCGATCGCCTCAATCGTCTGATCGATCAGGTGGAGGAGGAGACCTCGGGCGGCCGTTATCGGCTCAATATTGCCACCGACTATGGTGGCCGTTGGGATATTACCCAGGCGGCACAAAGCCTGGCGCAGGATGTTGCCGCAGGTCGCCTGCAGCCCGGTGAAATTACCGAAGATCTGCTGTCGGCGCGCCTGTGTCTGGCTGATATGCCGGAACCCGATTTGTTGATTCGCGCCGGTGCAGAATGCCGCATCAGCAATTTCCTGCTGTGGCAGCTGTCCTATGCAGAGCTCTATTTCAGCCCTTGTTACTGGCCGGATTTTGATCGCGCGCGCTTTTTGCAGGCGGTCGAGGAATACCATCAGCGCCAGCGACGCTTTGGCACCAATCCTTCTGCGGCACCTGCCTTGCAACAGGCTTCGGGCACGGGACTATGATTAACCAGCGCGTGATGACAGCAACGCTGCTGCTCGCGCTGCTGTCGATCTGTCTGTTCGTGCCGGTGCGCTGGCCCTTTACGCTGTTCGTGATTGTGGTGCTGGGGCTGGGCTCCTGGGAATGGAGTCGGTTGGCCGGCATGACGCAACCGCTTTGGCGCGTCGGCTATATCTTGCTGAATTTTTCCCTGTTGCTCTGTGCTGCGGTGTTTTCCCAGCAGCTGGAACCCCATGTCTACAAATTGTCCTTTTTTGCCTTTTGGTTCTGGATGCTGCTCATCCCGCTGATCGTGCGCTTTCCGCGCACGGCAGGACTGTTTCGCAAGCCCGCACTCACTTTGGCGGCCGGAACCGTCATTCTGCTGGCCGCCGCTACGGGGTTGCTGTGGCTGCGCATGCAGCCGCAAGGTCAGTGGCTGGTCATTCTACTGATCGGTGTCGTGGCTCTGGCAGACACCGGAGCTTATTACGCCGGGCGGCAATTCGGGCGCCACAAGCTGGCCGCCGGCGTTAGCCCCGGCAAGACCTTTGAGGGGGTGTATGGCGGTCTTATCGCCAATTTCGCACTGGGTGTGATTCTCAGCCTGGTTTTGCAGTTGAGCGTAGAACAGTCCTTTGTGCTCTTCGTCACCATCTTTGCCACCGATCTGTTGTCAGTCATTGGCGATTTGTTTGAATCGGCCCTCAAGCGCAGTTGCGGTCTCAAGGACAGTGGTAATTCCCTGCCAGGCCACGGCGGCGTGCTGGATCGGGTCGATGGCCTGCTGGCCGCTACCCCCTGCTTTGTATTGGGAACCTCCTTTCTGCAGGCCTTGTTGTGAGCCAGCCCAAGCGTGTAGCGCTATTGGGCGCGACTGGGTCCATTGGCAAAAGTACCCTCGAGGTCATTCGCGCTCACCCCGGACGCTTTGAAATTTCCGCGCTCACTGCCTGGAGCCGCAGCGACGAGCTCTTTGCCTTGTGTTGCGAGTTTGCTCCGGCCATCGCCGTAGTGGGACCGGCGGTCGATGCCGGAGCCCTGCAGTCGCGTCTGCGCGAACGCGCATTGTCGACCCGGGTGCTGCAGGGTGCCCAGGGCCTGAACGAAGCCGCTGGCTGGGCTTGCGATCTGGTAGTTGCCGCTATTGTTGGAGCTGCTGGTCTGGAACCGACCTTGGCAGCGATCAGAGCTGGCAAACAGGTGTTGCTGGCCAATAAGGAAGCGTTGGTTTGCGGTGGCCGCTTCTTTATGGCTGAAGTGCAGGCACACGGCGCGCAATTGCTGCCGGTGGACAGCGAACACAATGCCATTTTTCAGTGCCTGGAAGGCCAGCATCGCGGGGCGGTCAGTCGTCTTATCCTGACGGCTTCGGGTGGACCTTTTCTACGGACGCCTTCCGACCAGCTGGCGCGCATCACGCCGGCGCAGGCCTGCGCCCATCCCAACTGGGTAATGGGGGCCAAAATCAGCGTCGATTCTGCGACCATGATGAACAAGGGACTGGAGGTTATCGAAGCGCGCTGGCTGTTTGATTGCCCGGTCGACAAGATCGAAGTGGTGATTCACCCGCAAAGCATCGTCCATTCGCTGGTGGCATACCGCGATGGCACAACCCTGGCACAGCTTAGCCACCCGGACATGCGCGTGCCCATCGCCCATGCGCTCTTGTATCCGGAACGCGGCGCCAGTGGCGTGGCCGCGCTGGATTTGGCGCGGCAGCCAGCACTGACATTCGAGCAGCCGAATCTGCAGCGCTTCCCCTGCCTCCGGTTGGCGCTGGATGCCGCCCGCCACGAGGGCGACTATCCGCTGTTCCTCAATGCAGCCAACGAAATCAGCGTAGCTGCTTTTCTCAAGCGTCAACTGGCCTTTACGGACATCCATCGGGTCAACGCCGAGACCATGGCGCAGGCCCGGGGCAGGGAACCCGGCAGCCTGGATGATGTCCTAGAGCTGGATACAACGGCTCGGCGCATTGCCGCTGGCCTGGTGGAGCAAATCTCGTGTTAGAAATCCTGCGATTGGTCGCGTTCGCCCTGGTTGCGCTCTTTGTGCTCGTTACTGTCCACGAGTTTGGTCACTATTGGGTCGCCCGGCGTTGCGGCGTCCGCGTTCTGCGCTTTTCCATCGGCTTCGGTAAAACCCTGCTGAAATACCGTCGCGGCGATACCGAATTTGTGTTTGCCGGGATTCCCCTGGGTGGTTACGTCAAGATGTACGGCGAAGCCCAGGCTGAAGAAGAACCGATACCCGAAGATCAGCGTGCCTTCAGCTTCAGCCACAAAACGGTGTGGCAGCGCATGTCAATTGTGGTGGCCGGCCCGCTGGCCAATCTGATCCTTGCCGTGCTGTTCTTCAGTCTGGTTTTTCTGGGTGGACTGTCCGGTGTTGCGCCGGTGGTGGGCAGCGTTGCTGCGCAGAGCCCGGCGGCGCAGTCGGGGTTGCCTGCCGGGTCGGAGATTGTGGCAGTGGATGGCCATAACACCGACACCTGGAGCCGCGTATACGACCATCTGGTGCGTCGGGTGGGGGAATCCGGTGAAATTGTGCTGCGCGTGAAGCTTCCGGACGCCAATGTCGAGGCGGACTACCGCCTGCCTATCAAAGCCTGGCAGGCAGATGCCTCCGCTCCGGACCTGCTTGGCTCGTTAGGAATTGAACCCTATCGTCCAGCCGTGGAGCCGGTTGTCGGCACGGTGGTGGCTGGCAGTGCCGCCGAACGTGCTAGCTTTCAGCCGGGCGATCGGGTTACCGAAGTGAACGGTCAAGCCGTTTCTGATTGGGAGTCCTGGCGCACCATCATTCGCGCTAACCCGGAGGCGCCGATTACTACGCGCCTGCTCAGGAATGGCATGGTATTGGATCTAGTGCTGGTTCCCGAGCTTATCGAAGAGAATGGTGTGGCTATTGGCCTAGCGGGTATTTCGCCACAGGTACCGGAGTGGCCGGAAGCCCTGCGCCGGGATCAGCATTACGGCCTGCTGGGGTCGCTGCAACAGGGCGCCATGCGCACCTGGGATACCGCCGGGCTCATTTTGATGTCGGTGAAAAAATTGGTGACGGGTGCGCTCTCCACCAAGAGCATCGGCGGTCCGATTTCCATCGCCCAGTATGCTGGTGCCTCGGCTGACGCCGGGTGGCAGTCCTTTCTGATGTTTTTGGCGGCGCTCAGTGTGATGCTGGGGGTGGTCAATCTGCTGCCGATTCCGGTGCTGGATGGGGGCCACCTGCTGTTTTATGTTATCGAGGCGATCAAGGGCAGCCCGCTAAACGAAGCCATACAAGGCGCTGCCATGCGCTTTGGCGTGGTGTTTTTGTTTGGTGTTATGTTGTTGGCGCTTTACAATGATTTTGCGCGTCTGTAGTGTCGCGCGCTTCATATAAGAATTAACTCTGTCTAAGCCTGATCTAATGAGAAAAGCCCTATTTTTGCTGTGCCTGACCCTGTGTAGCGGTTTGGCCGCTCAGGAGTTCGTTGTCGAAGATATTCGCATCGAGGGTCTGCAGCGCGTTTCTCCTGGTTCAGTCTTCGCTGCACTGCCTGCACGTGTAGGCGAGAGCATGGATACGGCCACCATTGGCAATACCATTCGCGCTCTGTTCCAGACCGGCTTTTTCTCCGACATCGACATCGAGCGCGAAGGCGATGTGCTGGTAGTGCGGGTGGAAGAGCGACCCGTAATTTCCGAGGTCAATCTGGCCGGCAACAAGGTGATCAAAACCGAAAGTTTGATCGACAACCTGAATCAGAACGGTCTGTCCGAAGGTCAGATTTTCAAGCCGGAAACCCTGGATGGCATCGCCCGTGCTCTCGAGCGTGAATATGTGGCGCAGGGGCACTATGGCGCTGTCATCGAGACTGAGACGCGCCTGCTGCCGCGCAACCGTATTGCCATCGACATCGATGTCACCGAAGGCAAAAAGTCGGCGATCAAATCCATCAATATCGTCGGCAATGAGGTCTTCTCGGACCAGGAACTGCTGGATGAATTTGAGCTGACCACGACCAACCTACTGTCCTGGTTCCGCAACGACGACAAGTATGCGCGAGAACGCCTTTCCGGTGACCTCGAGCGTCTGGAATCCTTCTACCTGGATCGCGGCTATCTGCGCTTTTCCATCCACTCCACGCAGGTGGCGGTGAGCGAAGACAAGCGCGATGTGTTCATTACCATCAATATCAGCGAAGGCACTACCTACGAGATCGCCAACGTCGACCTGCTGGGCGACATGGTGATTCCGCAGGCGGTACTGGAGAACATGATTCTGGTGCGCAGCGGCGACACCTATACCCAGGCACTGATCACCTCCACCAAAGAGCTGATGACGACTCAGCTGGGCAACCTGGGTTACACCTTTGCCGAGGTCGAGGATATTGCCGACATCGACGACGCCAACCGCACCGTCGATCTCAGTTTCTTTGTTAATCCCGGTTCGCGCGTCTACGTACGTCGCATCGAGTTCCGCGGCAATACCCGTACCGAGGACGAAGTGCTGCGTCGTGAAATGCGCCAGATGGAATCTGCTGCTGCCTCCAATCAGTTGATTGAGGCCGGCAAGATTCGCCTCGATCGCCTGGGCTTCTTCAGCGAGGTGGAATCCGAAACCGTGCCGGTGCCTGGCACCAATGATCAAATCGATGTTATCTACAACGTGGAGGAGCAACCGTCTGGCAGCATCAGCGCCAGCCTCGGCTATGCACAATATTCCGGTCTGATTCTGGGTCTGAGCCTCGAAGAAAATAACTTTGTCGGCAGCGGTAACACGGTGGGCATCAGCATCAACCGCTCTGCCTATCAAGATAGCTATCAGTTCTCCTATGGCAACCCCTATTTCACCCCGGACGGGGTCAGTGCCGGGTTTTCTATCTATTCGACAGCGACCGATTACGGTGAGTTGAATATCTCGACCTATACCACGGATGCCATCGGCCTGGATCTGAACTTTGGGTATCCCACATCGGAGTTGTCGCGCATCAATTTCGGTTTCGGCTACGAGAATCTGGACGTCAAGACCGGTGCGTTTGCCTCCGATGAAATTACCTCGATTGGTGTAGGCGGCAGTACCTTTGAATCCTTCAAGCTGCAGGCTGGTTGGTTCTATTCAACGCTGAACTTCGGCGTGCTGCCCGACCGCGGTAGAAGTCTGACCTTTAATCTGGAAACTTCGCTCCCGGGCAGCGACCTCAGCTATTATCGGCTGACCGCCGATGCGCAGACCTTTATCCCCCTGGTGTTCAGTACCACGCTGCGTTTGAGCACGACGCTGGGCTATGGGGAGTCGTACGGAAAAACTGACCGACTGCCCTTTTTCAAGAATTTTTATGCCGGCGGCTTTGGCTCGGTTCGAGGCTTCCGCGACAATGAACTGGGGCCGCGCGAATCGCCTATTCCAGACGTCCCTCTGGAACCCCAGCCCATCGGTGGTAACATGCTCACCCTGGCTTCAGCCGAGCTGATTCTGCCGACGCCATTTTTACCCGACCCGCGATCTGTCCAGGCGGTGCTTTTTGTCGATGCCGGCAACGTTTTCGACACCAAGTGCGCGCCAACTCAGGCAAACTGCTTCTCCCCGGATTTCGAGGAATTGCGTTTTTCTGCAGGTCTCGGCGTAACTTGGATTACCGGGATCGCACCCATCTCCTTCAGCCTGGGCAAGGTTTTTAATGCCTCAGTCCTGGAAGAAGAAGAGTTTTTCCAGTTTTCGCTCGGTCAGACCTTTTAATTATTCGGAGGAAACCCGTGTTTAACAAATCCATCGCCACTCTGCTTCTTGCCCTGATGACCCTTGGTGCCACCTCTGCCTTTGCACAGACCGCACCGCGCGTCGCCGTCGTTGACGTCCAGCGCGCCATTCTGGGTTCCAGCTATGGCCAGGCCCAGCTCGAGGCGCTCGAAGCCGATCCGGAATACGCGGAACTCCAGGCTTCTATTCTGAGCCTGCAGACCGATATCGAAACCCTGGACAAGGAAGCTGAGCAGAACGCTGCTTCCTGGACAGAGGCGCGTTTCGCTACCTATAACAAAAACCGTCAATTCAAGGTGGCCGACCTGCAGCTGGCACAACAGAAAATCCAGTCTGAGCAGGAGCGTGTAATTGCCGAGATTAATGCTGCCATGAGCGAACAAGCTCAGGCCGCGCTGCAGCAGCTGATCACCGACGAAGGCGTTACTCTGTTGCTGCGTGAAACCGCGGTCTACTATGCTACTCCGGAGCACGATCTGACCGGCAAGCTGGCAGCCAAGCTCAGCCAGTAAGCCGCCTTGATGCAAGCTGAACGGGCGTATCGCCTGGTCGAGATAGCTGAGCATATCGGCGCTCGGCCAGACAGTCTCCGTTTAGCTGATCCCGCCCTGCAGATTCTCGGTCTGGCCTCTTTGGCCCAGGCCGAGTCCGCGCACATCAGCTTTGTTACCGATGGTCGTCATCTGGAGGCAGCCAGGGCCAGCCGTGCTGGGGTATTAATCTGTACCCCAGAGCTTGCTGAACAGCTCGATCGCGCCTGCTTGGTCGTCGCCGAGCCCTATCTGGCTTATGCCCGCTTGTCACGGTTGTTTGCCCTGGAGCTACCGCCGACTGGTATCGACTCAAGCGCGCGTATCCATCCTTCGGCACGCATCGGGGAAGGCGTCAGCATCGGTCCGAACGTCGTGATCGGCGAGGCGACCCGAATCGGCAACCAATGTGCCGTGGGTGCCGGAACGGTGATTGGTCGCCACTGCCAGCTGGGTGAGCGCAGTCGATTGCACGCCAACGTTACCCTCTACGACCATGTCAGCTTGGGGGTGGATTGCCTGGTACATTCGGGAGCTGTGATTGGTGCAGATGGCTTCGGTTTCGCCCCCTCCAGCGAGGGGTGGATCAAGATTCACCAACTCGGTGGCGTGCGCATCGGCAACCAGGTCGAGATCGGCGCCAACAGCTGTATCGACCGCGGGGCACTCGATCCGACGGTCATCGAAGACGGCGTCAAGATTGACGATCTGGTGATGATCGCGCACAACGTGCGTATCGGACGCCATTCGGCGCTGGCAGGGCAGGTGGGTATTGCAGGCAGCACCGAAGTCGGGGCCAACTGTACCCTGGCTGGCAATGTAGGACTGGTGGGCCACATCCGTTTGGCTGACAATGTTCACGTGACAGGGAAATCCATGATTACCAGCTCGATTAGCGAGCCGGGCAGTTACTCTGCAGGTACGCCCTATAGTGAGACAAGGAAGTGGCGCAAGAATGCCGCCCGTTTTAATCAGCTGGATCGACTGTTCCAGCGTTTGCAGAAGCTCGAAAAAAACCAATAGGCCGTATCAGGATCAACCTTGTGATGAATGTTCAGGAAATTCAGAAGTACCTTCCGCACCGTTACCCCATGCTGCTGGTCGACCGCGTGCTCGAGCTTGAGCTGGGGCACCGCATCTTGGCCTATAAAAACGTCACTATCAACGAGAGTGTCTTTCTCGGTCACTTCCCGGGCAATCCCATTCTGCCGGGCGTGCTGATCATCGAAGCCATGGCTCAGGTATCCGGTATCCTCGGCTTTAAAACCGAGGAGAAAACGCCGGATGATGGCTACCTTTATCTCTTTGCCGGGGTGAACGACGTACGCTTTCGGCGCCGCGTTATTCCCGGCGACCGACTGGTGATTGAATCCAAGGTTCTGTCCACCAAGCGGCACATCTGGAAATTTGATTGCACGGCCAGCGTCGACGGCGAGCTCGCTGTCAGTGCCGTGCTTACCTGCGCCATCACTGAGGCCTGAGACCGTGATCGATACGCGGGCCGTGATCGATCCCTCGGCTCGTCTGGGCAAGGACGTATCGGTCGGTCCCTTCACGGTGATCGGACCGGATGTCAGTATCGGTGACGGTACCCGCATCGGCTCGCACAATGTCATCAAGGGCCCAACTGAAATCGGCAGGAACAACCAGATTCTGCAGTTCTGTTCCATTGGTGAAGCTACGCCCGATCTCAAGTACGCCGGTGAACGAACCTGGTTGCGCATTGGCGACAACAACATTATTCGCGAAGGCGCCACCATCCATCGCGGTACCGTACAGGATCGCAGCGAGACGTTGATTGGCAACCACAACCTTATCATGGCCTATGTGCATGTTGGCCACGACTGCGTCGTCGGCAACCACACCATCATGGTCAATAATTCCTCACTTGCCGGGCATATTACGCTGGGCGATTGGGCCATTGTTTCCGGCTATTCCGGCGTGCACCAGTATTGCCAGGTTGGCCCCCACAGCTTTATCGGTGCTTACACCTATATCAATCAGGATGTGCCTGCCTATGTCCTGGTGGCGGGTATCCCGGCGCAGGCGCGCATGATCAATCTGGAAGGGCTGAAGCGGCGCGGCTTCACACCGCAGCAGCTCAAACTGCTGCAAAAGGCCTACCGCACTGTCTATCGCCGCGGTACGGAGCTGACCAGTTGTCTGGATGAACTGGCAGGTCTGGAGGATCAGGGCGGCGTGCTGGCGACTTTTGTCGATTCCATCAGGAAGTCCCGTCGCGGCATTGTGCGTTGAGGGCATGAATCAACCGCTGCACATTGGCATGGTTGCCGGCGAAGCCTCGGGAGACGCCCTGGGCGAGGCACTGATTCTGGAGTTAGCTAGGCACTTTCCTGGGTTGCGCGTTTCCGGCGTCGGCGGCCAGCGCATGATCGCTGCTGGCATGGAATCCCTTTACGATATCGAGCGCCTCTCGGTGATGGGTTTTGTCGAACCCTTAAAGCGCCTGCCTGAGTTGCTGCGCATGCGACGCGAACTAGTCCAGCACTTTTGCGCGGCTCCCGTCGATCTTTTCGTCGGCATCGACGCACCCGACTTCAATCTCGGCCTGGCCAAGCGCGTGCACCGGCAAGGCATCAAGACAGCGCAGTATGTGAGCCCCTCGGTGTGGGCCTGGCGCCAGGGTCGGGTCAAGGGAATCCGCCAATCCATCGATTTGATGCTGACCCTCTTCCCCTTCGAGTCGCGCTTCTACCAACGCGAAGGGGTGCCGGTGGCCTTTGTCGGCCACCCATTTGCGCAAAAATACGCTCAGCCTTTAGCGCAATTCGATGCGCGGGCTGCATTGGGTTTACCCGGCGAGGGGCGCCTGATAGCACTCATGCCCGGCAGCCGGCGCGGCGAAGTCGAGCTGCTGTTGCCGCTGTTTCTGCAGACGGCGCAATTGCTTCGACAACGCCTGGGGCAGGTCGATTTTGTGATTCCGGCCGCCAGCCCGCCCCTGTTGCGCTATATCCGCGCACAGCTTGCCGACACGGATGTGCACCTGGTGGAAGGCCGTGCCGCCGAGGTTATCGCCGCGGCTGATGCGGTACTAGTTGCCTCTGGCACCAGTACGCTTGAAATCATGCTGCTGGACCGCCCGATGGTGGTCGCCTATCGGCTTGGTTGGCTGACCTACCAGATTGCCCGGCATCTTGTTCGCACGCCCTTTATTGCCATTCCGAATTTACTCGCCGGACGCTTGCTGGTTCCCGAACATATTCAGGATGATCTGGATCCGGCCCGCCTTGCCGAGAGTCTGGCCGGCCTGCTGGAGAACCCCAGCCTGGCATCAGCCCAGCGCCAAGCGTTCGCCGAGCAACGTCATCAATTGGGTGGCGATTCCGCCGCCGCTGCCGCCCGTGCTTTGGCACAGTTGGTGGGAACACCCCAATGAGCGCCGTGCTTCTCGCCGGCGTCGATGAGGCGGGTCGCGGGCCGCTTGCTGGTCCGGTGTTTGCCGCAGCGGTGATCCTGCATCCGGATCGTTCCATTGCGGGACTGACCGATTCCAAAAAGCTCAGTGCCACGCGTCGCGACAGGCTTTTCCAGCGCATTCAGGCCGACAGCCTGTGCTGGGCGATTGCGCAGGCCAGCGTCGAGGAAATCGACCAGTTGAATATTCTGCAGGCTAGCCTATTGGCCATGTGGAGGGCCGTTGATGCCCTTACACTCAAGCCGACTCAGGTCTGGGTAGACGGCAATCGTCTGCCGGCTTGGGAATATCCGGCGCGTGCGGTGGTTGGCGGAGATGCGAGTGTGCCGGAGATTTCGGCCGCATCGATTCTCGCCAAGGTGGCACGTGATCGCGTGATGGTGGAAATGGAAAGTCTGCATCCGGGCTATGGCTTTGCCCGCCATAAGGGGTACCCTACAGTGGATCACCTGCGTAGTCTGCGGCAGCTTGGCCCGAGTAAAATTCATCGGCAAAGTTATGCTCCCGTGCGTCAGGCCAGCCTGTTTGGAGACGCCTTGCCACATGCTTGATTTCGTTCATCTTCGTGCCCACTCGGAGTATTCGCTGGTCGACGGCATTCTCCGTATCAAGCCGACAGTTAAGCGTGTTGCGGAGCTGGGCATGCCCGCGCTGGCGATCACCGATCTGACCAATCTTTTTGCGGCAGTGAAATTCTTCCGCGCGGCACAGGGCGCCGGCATTAAACCTCTGCTGGGCGCCGATCTTTTGCTGCGCGACGATCAGGATCGACTGGCGCGCGTACCTCTTCTGGTGATGAATGCGGAGGGGTATGCCAATCTGGTGGCGCTGATTTCGCGTGCATATACCCAGGGTCAATGGCTCGGGCAGGCCTGCGTCGAGCGCGCCTGGATCAGCGAATTCAGCGACGGACTAATCTGTCTGTCCGGCGCGTCACAGGGGGATGTGGGCCGAGCACTGCTGCACGGCCAAAGCGAAGAGGCCGAGATGCTCGCCCAGGGTTGGCAGCGCGATTTCCCCAACCGCTACTATCTCGAAGTGCAGCGCACCGGGCGCCCCGGCGACGAGGACCAGTTGCATGCCGCTGCAGTGCTGGCCGATCAGCTCGGCTTACCCTTGGTGGCCACCAACGAAGTCTGTTTTCTCGACCGCTCCGAATTTGAAGCCCACGAAGCGCGTACCTGCATTCATCAGGGTGCAACATTGGCCGATCCGCGACGCAAGCGCGCCTATACGGATCAGCAATACCTGCGCTCTGCCGGCGAGATGGCGGAGCTCTTCGCCGACTTGCTAGAAGCCCTGGAAAACACTGTGCAGATTGCCATGCGCTGCAATTTTTCGCTCGGCTTGGACCAGTATTATCTGCCAGAGTACCCCACTCCCGATGGGATGACGGAAGCCGACTATCTGCGCGCATCGGCGCGCGAAGGGTTGGGCCAACGGCTGCAGCGCGGTCAGGCCAAACCGCGCGACGGAGCCGAACCGGAATACTGGCAGCGGCTGAAGCTCGAACTGGACATCATCATCCAGATGGGTTTTGCCGGCTATTTTCTGGTCGTCATGGATTTCATTCGCTGGGCAAAGGACAACGGCATTCCGGTGGGGCCTGGGCGAGGCTCCGGAGCGGGTTCGCTGGTCGCTTATGCCCTGGCCATTACCGATCTGGACCCCATTGCCTACGATCTGCTGTTCGAGCGTTTCCTCAACCCGGAGCGGGTATCCATGCCCGATTTCGACATCGACTTCTGCATGGAGAATCGCGATCGCGTGATCGCCTATGTAGCTGAACGCTATGGTCGCGACGCGGTATCCCAGATTGTGACCTTCGGCACCATGGCGGCCAAGGCGGTGGTGCGCGACGTCGCGCGCGTGCAGGGCAAGTCCTACGGCCTTGCGGATCGCCTGTCGAAAATGATTCCCTTTGAAGTGGGTATGACCCTGGAGAAAGCCTTCGAACAAGAGGAGAGGCTGAGGGAATTTTTGCAGCAGGATGAAGACGCCCAGGAGATCTGGGATATGGCACTGCAACTGGAAGGTATTACGCGCAACTGCGGCAAGCACGCCGGCGGTGTAGTGATTGCGCCCACCCGGCTGACTGACTTTACGCCGCTCTATTGCGACGAGCGCGGCGAAAACCTGGTCACCCAGTACGACAAGGATGATGTCGAGGCGGTAGGGCTGGTCAAGTTCGATTTTCTCGGCCTGCGCACCCTGACCATCATCGATTGGGCTCTCGCCCTGGCCAATCAACGGCTCGCGCGCAACGGTCAACCGGCGCTGGATATCGGTACGCTGCCGCTGGACGATCCGGCGACCTACGAGTTGTTGAAGCGTGCCGAAACCACCGCAGTATTCCAGCTGGAATCACGCGGCATGAAGGATCTGATCAAACGTCTGGGGCCGGAGAATTTCGAGGAAATAATCGCGCTGGTGGCACTGTTCCGCCCGGGTCCGCTGCAATCCGGCATGGTGGATGATTTTATCGATCGTAAACACGGTCGCCAGCCGGTGTCCTATCCTCACCCCAAGTATCAGCACGACGCGCTTAAGCCGGTGCTGGAATCCACTTACGGCATCATCCTCTACCAGGAGCAGGTTATGCAGATCGCCCAGGTGATCGGGGGCTACAGTTTGGGTGGCGCCGACCTGCTGCGCCGGGCCATGGGCAAGAAAAAGCCGGAGGAGATGGCCAAGCAGCGCGAGACCTTCACCCAGGGTGCGGCCGCACAGGGGATCGGCGACGATCTCTCGACCAACCTCTTCGATCTGATGGAAAAGTTTGCCGGCTACGGCTTTAACAAATCGCACTCGGCCGCTTATGCCCTGATCGCCTACCAGACTGCCTGGCTGAAAACCCATTTCCCGGCCGAGTTCATGGCGGCCGTGATGTCTTCGGACATGCAGAACACCGATAAGGTGGTTGGATTTATCGACGAGGCCAATCGCATGGGGTTAGACATTACGCCGCCGGATGTGAACGCCGGCAGCTTTGGATTTACCGTGAACGGCAAAAATCAGATCGTCTACGGCCTCGGCGCCATTAAGGGTCTGGGCGAGGGCGCCATTGAGTCCATCATTCAGGGTCGCCAGGAAAGTCTCTATTGTGACCTGCAGGAATTTTGCTTGCGCATCGACCTGAAAAAGGTCAACAAGCGCTCCATGGAGGCACTGATCCGTTGCGGTGCGCTGGATAGCCTGTGCCAGGCACACGAGGATCGCGGCTGGGTGCGTGCCGCACTCACAGCCCAGTTGCCGGAAGCCATAGGGCACGCTGAAAAAAGGCTGGCAAACGCCTCCGCCGGCATGAGCGACATGTTTGCCGGCGACGATAGTCGCCTGGCGGTAACAGCGGAAACGGCGGCACTGTCTATTCCTCAGGGTATGCGGCCCTGGTCATCGCGGGAACGCCTGAAGTTGGAGAAGGAAACCCTGGGGCTCTACCTGACCGGCCATCCGATCGAGGAATTTGCCCCTGAGTTGGCTGCGCTGGTGGCTAACCGGATCGCCGATTTGCGCCAGGGCGACAACAAGCAGTGGCTCGGCGGTCTGGTGGTCGACCAGCGCACGCTACGCACCAAACGTGGCGATCAGCTATGCATTCTGACGCTGGATGATCGCAGTGGACGCATCGAAGTAACCCTGTTTTCCGATCTGTATCGCGAAGCGGAGGCGCTGTTGCGTCCGGATACCATCCTGCTGATCGAAGGGCAGGTCGAACACGATGACTACAGCGGCGGACTGCGCGTTCGCGCCGAGCGCGTTCGCTCGCTGTTTGAATTGCGCCGGGAACGCGTCAAGACCCTGCATATCGAGCCTGCCAATCAGGGCTTGAACGCCGCAGCTATAAGCCAGCTCAAGGCCAACCTCGAGCCCTACCGTGGCGGCAACTGCCCGGTTTCTGTGCGCGTCCGTGCCAACGGCTTTAGTGGCGAGGTACGTTTGGGCCCGGACTGGCGCATCGAACCTCGCGATGAAGTGCTGCAGGAGCTGCGCCAGTCGCTGGGTTCCGGCAGCGTCCGTCTTGAGTACTAGAACGCCACATTCAAACACGAATCCTCTGGGCCAGGTGCACGAGCAACTGCTGGCGGCCCCGTGCGTCTGGGTGGGCTTTAGCGGCGGTCTGGATTCGCGGTTACTGCTCGAGCTGGCTAGCGAATTGTTGCCTCGGGACAGCTTGCGCGCGCTGCACGTGAATCACGCCATGCAGGCCGATGCCGATCGATGGGAGGCCTTTTGTGCTGACACGGCAGCGCGGCTTGGCGTGGCATTCAGCAGTCATCGTGTGACGTTGCAGTCCGGCGTTAATCGGGAAGCAGCAGCGCGCGAGGCCCGCTATGAGGTGTTTAAGACCTGTCTTGGCGCAGGCGAACTGCTGCTGCTGGCGCATCACGCCGATGATCAGGCCGAGACATTGCTGTTGCGACTGATGCGCGGGTCCGGTTTGCGCGGACTCGGTGCCATGCCGGTCGGTCGACCCCTGGGACGTGGTCAGTTGCTGCGACCCCTGCTGTCTTACTCCAGACAGGCTTTGGAGCTTATGGCGCGGGAGCGTTCACTGCAGTGGATTGAAGATCCGTCCAACCAGGACGTGCGGCTGCGCCGCAATTTTCTGCGTCGGGAGATTCTGCCGCGCCTCAAGGCTCAGTGGCAGCAGGCCGCCGTTCAGATCGCCGAAGCGGCGACTGGCCTGCAGCAAGCCCAATTGTTGCTGGATGAGTATGCGGCATTATTGATCTCCCAACTCGAGCCGCGCGAGGAAATTGGTGGTAGCAGCCTAACGCTTGCACACTTCAATTCCCTGTCGGAGATCCAGCGACACTTGGTGTTGCGTTATCAACTGGCCGCCAGCGCTGTATACCCGGAGCGATCGCCGTTGGATGAAGCCGTGCGTCAGCTGGCCTTGGCAGGTCCCGAGCACCACATTCTGTTCGACTTTCAGGGACGTGAACTCAGGGCCTATGCGGGCCGACTTTACCTGCTGCAGGCTTTGCGCCAGCCACGGCCTGATGAAGCCTACACCTGGGATGGTCAAAAAGCCTTGGTTATCCCCGGTATCGGACAACTGGAACCCTGGTGTGCGGGCGAATTTCAGGTACGTTTTCGCCGCGGTGGTGAAAGCTACACTGCCAAGTTGCAAAGCTCATCGCATCGGCTGAAAGACTATTTTCAGGAGGCGAGGGTGCCGCCCTGGGTACGCGAGCGCAGCCCCTTGATCTATCTGGAAGAGGAACTGGTGGCCGTTGCCGGCCTGTGCAGCTTTGGCTCGGAGGATGCCCCAGGCTTTACCTGGGGCGGCACCTGAGAACCAAACAGCAGACGATCAGAGTTTGGCCGACCAGGCTGAGCACCAGCCTTTGGCAGCGACCAGACGGTTCTGGAACAGCGAACAAGGACCCCATTCGGCATCGGCTGCACCCGAGTAAAGTATGCAGTTGGTGCAGGTTCGGCCAGCCGGAGCGGCGGTCTGCGTAGCATCGTGCTTGTAGCTTAGGGCCAGTGCCGTGGGATCGGTTTCCGGCACCTGCTCCTGCGCCGAGGCCAGATTACAGAGCGGAATCAAGGAAGATAGGGCAATGCCCTGAGAGGCTGATTTCAAAAAACGACGGCGTGAAAACTCTGATTTATTCATGGCTCCTCCCAATTGCAAAACACGCATAGCAATGATTAATAGGCGTGCTGGAAGGCTTTGTCAACATTGCTGGATCCGGGACGCTTGTGCTAAGGTAAACTCCCATCTCGTGAAAGGATTGTCAGCCCCGGGAGTCTCTCGAGATGGGCATCTGGCACCCCTTCATTTTTATCTAAACTGGCCATTGGGCGGTGCATGACCCGTTTTATTTTTGTCACTGGCGGCGTGGTTTCTTCCCTGGGTAAGGGAATTGCCGCTGCCTCTCTCGGCGCCGTACTCGAAGCGCGGGATCTCAAAGTCACCATTCTCAAGCTCGATCCCTATCTGAACGTGGATCCGGGCACCATGAGCCCCTTCCAGCACGGCGAGGTGTTTGTCACCGAAGACGGTGCCGAAACGGACCTGGATCTGGGGCACTACGAGCGCTTCCTGCGCAGCAAGACTTCCAAACGCAATAACTTCACCACCGGTCAGGTGTACGAAACCATCCTGCGACGCGAGCGACGCGGCGACTTTCTCGGCGGCACGGTGCAGGTCATTCCCCATGTGACCGATGAGATCAAGTCGCGCATCCTGGCGGGCGGCGAGGGCTGCGATGTCGCCATCGTCGAAATAGGTGGTACGGTGGGCGACATCGAATCCCAGCCTTTCCTCGAGGCGGTGCGCCAGCTGAAGGTCGAACTCGGTTCGCATCGCGCTCTGCTCATGCATCTGACCCTGGTGCCCTTTATTGCCGCAGCGGGTGAGATCAAAACCAAACCCACCCAGCACTCTGTCAAGGAGCTGCGCTCCATCGGATTGCAGCCGGAAATACTGCTGTGTCGATCCGAGGTTGAGGTAGACGACAGCTCGCGTAAAAAAATTGCGCTCTTTACCAGTGTGGAGTATCGCGCGGTCATTCCCATGCCCGATGTGAAAAGCATCTACTCCATTCCCATGCGCCTGAAGAATTATGGGCTCGATCAGATCGTCATCGAAAAATTTGGCCTACAGCAGCCCGAAGCCAACCTGGCTGATTGGGAAAAGGTAGTCAGCCTGCAGCAGGCGGCCAAGGGCTCAGTCGAGATCGCCATGGTCGGCAAATACATGGATCTGCCCGATGCCTACAAATCGCTAAACGAAGCGCTGGATCACGGTGGTCTGCATAACGAAACCAAGGTCAAGATTCGCTATGTCGATTCGGAGGAAGTGGAAACCCAGGGCCTGGGCTTGCTGGATGGCGTCGATGCCATTCTGGTGCCGGGCGGCTTTGGCCAGCGCGGTATCGAAGGCAAGATCGCTGCAGTGCGCCATGCGCGCGAGCAGGGCATTCCCTACCTTGCCATCTGTCTGGGTATGCAGGTCGCGGTAATCGAGTTTGCACGCGATCTGGTGGGCCTGAATGACGCGAATAGCACCGAATTCAATGCGCAGACGCCACACCCCGTAATCGCCATGATCACCGAGTGGCGCGAGGCTGACGGCAATGTGCAGCAGCGTTCTGCGGCCAGCGATTTGGGCGGAACCATGCGTCTTGGATCCCAGCCCTGCATGTTGGAAAAGGACAGCCGCACCTATGGCCTCTACGCCAGCGAAGTCATTCACGAACGCCATCGCCACCGCTACGAGGTCAACGGACACTACGTAGCGCAGCTGCAAAAAGCCGGACTCAAGATTGCCGGTTGGTCGGGCGACCACAATCTGGTCGAGATCATCGAGATACCCGGCCACCCGTGGTTTGTCGCTTGTCAGTTTCACCCCGAGTTCACCTCGACCCCGCGCGATGGCCATCCGCTGTTTGGCGGCTTCGTGCGCGCCGCGATAAGCTATCGGGATCGCTAGACAGAGTAGGGCTGACATGCAGACACATCTGAATATCGCCGACATCGAAGTCGGCAACCATCTGCCCTTTGTGCTGTTTGGCGGGCTCAACGTTCTGGAAACCCGCGATCTGGCGCTGCAGACAGCCGAGACCTTTGTGCGCGTCTGTCGGCAGCTCGAAATTCCCTATGTGTTCAAGGCCTCGTTCGACAAGGCCAACCGTTCTTCCATTTATTCTTTTCGCGGCCCCGGGCTGGATGAGGGGCTGCGCATACTCGATGAGGTCAAGCAGACCTTTGGCGTACCCATCATCACCGATATCCACGAGCCGCATCAGGCAGCGCCCGCGGCCGAGGTGTGTGCGGTGTTACAACTTCCGGCTTTCCTGGCACGGCAGACCGATCTGGTGCGGGCTTTGGCCGAAACCGGCGCTGTTATCAACGTGAAGAAACCGCAGTTTCTATCTCCCGAGCAGATGGTGCATATCGTGACCAAGTTTGCCGAGTGTGGAAACCCGCGTGTGATGCTGTGCGAGCGCGGCACCCAGTTCGGGTACGACAATCTGGTGGTCGATATGCTGGGATTCGCCCTGATGAAGAACCAGTGTCACTGCCCCATTATTTTTGACGTCACGCACGCCTTGCAGCGCCGCGATCCCGGTGCGGCAGCCTCTGGTGGACGCCGTGCGCAGATCCTCGATCTGGCTCGGGCTGGTATGGCTACAGGGCTCGCCGGGCTTTTTCTGGAAGCCCATCCCGATCCGGATAAGGCGCGTTGCGACGGCCCCAGTGCGCTGCCGCTGGCGCGTCTCCGCGATTTCCTTTCGCAGGTCAAAGCGATCGATAGCTTGGTAAAATCTTTCGCTCCCCTGACCATCAACTAAGACCCAGGAGTTAGATGATGAGTGAAATAGCGGATATCCGCGGTTTCGAAGTATTGGATTCCCGTGGCAATCCCACGGTGATGGTCGAGGTGACCCTGGCCTCCGGTGTCGTCGGCGCGGCCTGCGCACCCAGTGGTGCCTCGACCGGCTCGCGCGAAGCGCTGGAGCTGCGCGATGGCGATGCCTCTCGCTACCTCGGCAAGGGCGTGCTCACTGCCGTGAGTAAGGTGAACGGTCCCATTCGCGAGCTGCTGATGCGCGCCGATGTCATGCATCAGTCCGCTCTGGATCGCGCCATGATCGAAGCCGATGGTACCGAGAACAAGTCGCAGTTCGGTGCCAACGCCATTCTCGCCGTGTCCCTGGCTAGCGCCAAGGCGGCCGCCATACAGTCTGGCATTCCGCTTTACGAACACATTGCGACCCTGAGCGGTACGCGGGCTCTCACCATGCCTTTACCCATGATGAACATCCTCAATGGGGGCGAGCACGCCGACAACAATGTCGATATCCAGGAGTTCATGGTGCAGCCTGTTTCGGCCACCAGTTTTGCTGAAGGCCTGCGCATGGGGGCAGAAATCTTTCACCACCTGAAGAAGGTGCTGCAGGGGCAGGGCCTGAATACGGCCGTGGGCGACGAGGGCGGATTTGCCCCGAGCCTGCTATCCAACGAAGCCGCACTCGGAGTCATTGCCGAGGCTGTCGAGCGTGCCGGCTATGAATTGGGCAAGGATGTTTTACTGGCCCTCGACTGCGCCGCCAGCGAATTTTACAAAAAGGGCAAGTACGAACTCAGTGGCGAAGGTGCCAGCTACGATGCCAGCGGCTTTGCCGACTACCTGGCGCAACTGTGCGATCGCTATCCGATCCGTTCCATCGAGGATGGCATGGACGAAAGTGACTGGGATGGCTGGAAAATTCTGACAGACCGCATTGGCGATCGCGTGCAACTGGTCGGCGACGATCTGTTTGTTACCAACACTGCCATTCTCAAGCGCGGCATCGATACCGGTGTGGCCAACTCCATTCTGATCAAGTTTAACCAGATCGGCAGTCTGACGGAAACGCTGGAAGCTATTGCCATGGCGCGTCAGGCAGGCTACACAGCGGTGATTTCCCATCGCTCGGGCGAGACGGAGGACACTACCATTGCTGATCTGGCGGTTGGTACTGCCGCGGGCCAGATCAAAACGGGTTCGCTCTGTCGTTCGGATCGCGTGGCCAAATACAACCGTTTGTTGCGTATCGAAGCAGAAACCGGCGGCATTGCGCCCTACCGGGGCTTAGCAGAGCTGCTGCGCGCTTAGTGCGCTGGACGTCGGCCCGGCAGCAGCAGGGCCAGCAGACCGCCGAGGAGGGTGGCAACAATCAGCAGAATGTGCAGATTGATGCCGCCCTGCAATGCCTGCTTGGGATCGGCGCCGGACAGCGTCGCTCCAGCTACCACCCCCGCTTCATAGGTTCCCAGTCCAGCCGGCGCATGAATGGGCAGGATGGAGCTCAGTTCACCGCCCAGTGCCCCGAGAAAGGCATCCAGCCAGTCCAACTGCGCAAACACCTGCACGACTAGCGCAAAAATGCCGAGTTTGAGCGACCAATTCATCCAGGTGAAGAGCAGCGAACGCAATAGGGGCGGCCAGTGCATGGGGATGCCTGTTACCAGCTTCGCTGTGAAGCCTTGCAGTTTGCCGGGCAACCGCGGCAGCAGGTGCTGAGCCAGCAGGGGTTGTAATAGAAGCACCAGCAGCGGCGTGAGCGCGGCCAGCACCCAGATCAACCAGAACCATCCAGCCTGCCCACTCCAGGTCAGCCAGGCAGCAGCGCCCAGTAGCAGGACCACGCCCAGATCGAGAAAGCGAAACCACACCAGGGTGCCGGTGGTGCGACTGATCGACAAATTGAAATAGGCCTTCATCAGTAGGGGAAAACTGGCCTCGCCCGAGCGCATGGGCAGTAAATTGTTGGCCAGGTTATGCAACAGGGTGAGCTTGAAGCAGGTAACGAAAGCCACGCCCGGTTCATGGCGAAAATAGTCCCAGATGCGGACCGCGCGGATCAGGTAGGTGGCGATGATCAGTGCCAATACCAGACCCACCTGCAGCAGCGACCAGTCCTGCCAGTGGCGCAGAATGGTCGACCAGCCCCAGGCCCACTCCACTACGGCAAAATAGGCCAGGATCAACAGCAGTCCGACTAGCCTGCCAAGCCAATGGCGACGGTCGGTTGAGGCCGTTAAATTCTGCGGGAGGTGAGGCATGAAAATGCGTGGAAGGCTATTGTATTCTGGTGGACAATGTTACAGCATCCCCCGCCTGCTGAGATAACGCCGCCGAGTAAATTGCATGTCCGATAAGCCCTTTCTGTCCCTGGTCGTTCCACTCTACAACGAAGTTGAAAACGTAGACCCCTTGCTGACGCGCATCGACGAGAGTCTGGGCGACTATGCGCAGCCGGTAGAGCTGATTTTGGTGGATGACGGCAGTTCCGACGGCACCCTGCAAAGGGCCAGGGAATCTGCCGATCGCCATCGCTACCCGATCCGCGTAGTGCAGTTGCAGCGCAACTTTGGACAGACCGCCGCCATGCAGGCTGGCATCGATACCGCCCAGGGTGAAATCATCGTGACGCTGGACGGCGATTTGCAGAACGATCCGGCCGATATACCGCGCATGATCCAGCACCTGCAGGAGCGCGATCTCGACCTACTGGTCGGCTGGCGCGCCAAGCGCAAGGACAAGCTGGTCATGCGCAAAATTCCCTCTTGGATCGCCAACCGACTCATAGGCCGCATCACTGGCGTCAAATTGCACGACTACGGTTGCAGCCTGAAGGTGTATCGCTCTTCGGTGATCAAACAGGTGCGTCTGCTCGGCGAAATGCACCGTTTTATCCCGGCTTGGGTAGCAGCGGTGGTGCCTAGCTCGCGTATTGGCGAGATCGAGGTGGCCCACCACGCACGTGAACGCGGCCAGTCCAAGTACGGCATCTCCCGTTCGATACGGGTCATTCTCGATCTGCTGTCTGTATTGTTTTTTATGCGTTATCGGGCGCGCCCCGGCCACTTCTTCGGCACCATCGGGCTGGTTTCCGGCTTTTTCGGCAGCCTGCTGTTGCTTTGGCTGGCCTTTGACAAATTCATTATGGGCGAGGACATCGGAACGCGGCCGGCGCTGCTGGTTGGCGTCGTGCTGGTGATTACCGCCTTCCAGTTTATTACCACCGGCGTGCTCTCGGAGATGATCTCGCGAACCTACTATGAAACCTCCGAGACCAATCACTACATCATTCGCCAGATCAGTAGCAACGATTCGGCCTGACCTGCATCCGGGAACTCTGAGGTGAGAGTGTCGCCGCCTGCTTTCTGGAGCCATGGGCTAGCGCTCGTACTGCCGCTGTTCTGTGCATTCGTCCTCTATCTCTGGGGGCCTCCGCTTTTTGACCTCGACGAGGGAGCATTTACGGCAGCCACTTCCGAAATGCTCCGGCGTGGCGACTATGTCACGACCTGGCTCAACGGCGAGCCGCGCTTTGATAAGCCCATTCTGATCTATTGGTTACAGGCCGCCAGCGTGGCGCTGGGTGGACGCGACGAATTTTTCTTTCGTCTGCCGTCGGCTCTGGCTGCTCTGGGCTGGGGCGTTGCCCTCTATGTGTTCGCGCGCCGCTATCTGAGCCTGCCGGGAGCGCACCTAGCGCTGCTGGTGTTCTGTTCCAGCCTGACAATCATGGTCATTGGACGAGCCGCTACGGCGGATGCCTTGCTTAATTTGCTGATCGCGCTGGCGCTCCTCGATGCCTGGCGATTTGTCGATAGCGGCCGCTTTGCACCGCTTTATCGCGCCTATGTCTGGATTGGATTGGGGTTGCTGGCCAAAGGTCCGGTCGCCGCTGTGGTGCCTTTCGCCAGTATCAGCCTCTATGCCTTTATCCGCGGCGACTGGCCTATCTGGAAAGCGGTTGCCTGGAGACCCTTGGGTTGGCTTATCGCACTGGCCATCGCCGCTCCCTGGTATATCGCCGAATATCGCGCTCAAGGCCAGGATTTTATTCAGGGCTTCCTCTTTGAGCATAACCTGGGCCGCTTCAGCGACACCATGGAAAGTCATGGCGGCTCGGCTTTTTACTATATACCCGCGCTGCTGCTGATGTTTATGCCCTTTACAGCCTGGCTCTGGCACGCCGTCCGCTCCCTGTCCGAGCTGCGCAGCAACGCCCTGGTCACCTGGTGCTGGTGCTGGTTCGCCTTCGTCTTTCTGTTTTTTTCCTTTTCCGGTACCCAGCTGCCGCACTACATACTCTACGGAGCGACGCCGATGATTCTGCTCATGGCGCGCGAAGGAGATCACCCGCCCTCGGTCTGGTGGGCGGCGCTACCCGCTGCAGCTTTGCTGGGGCTTTGGTTGGCGCTGCCCGCGCTGATGACTGCGGCGGCAAGCCGTAGCGAGGATGTCTACCTGGCAGCCATGTTGCAGGATGGCTTGGGTCGGTTGCCCAATTCCTGGTACCTGGCTTTGGGTGCGGCCTTACTGGGCTGTCTGAGTCTGCCCCTGTTACGTCTTTCGCGGCTGCTGCAGCTGCAGAGCATTGCCTTGCTGCACATTCTCGCCCTGGTGCTTTTCGTTATACCGACGATCGCCGATATCAAGCAGGGGCCGGTGCGGGAAGCGGCTGCGGTGGCGAGCTTTCTCGATGAGCCGGTGCTGATGTGGCGGCACGATATGCCGAGTTTCAGCACCTACCTGGATCAGGTCACGGCCAAGCGTGCGCCGCTGCCTGGAGAACTGGTTTTCACGCGCCTGGGCAAGTTTAGCGAGGGCAGCCTCGACCTTTACTATGCCTCGGGTGGCATTTTGCTGGGACGCTATCGAGGAGAGCCCTCGCCGTGACTGCGCCTGCGGCCTTGCGCCCGGCAGATCGCTATTTGGCGCCGCTGGCGGCGTTTGTGCTGCTGGCGCTCTGTGCCTTTGTCGCCCTGGGCGGTTATCCGCCGGGCAATGAGATGCTGTTCATGCTGGTTAACCGCGCCGGCAGTCGCGGGGATTTCCTCTGGCAAAACCTGACATCGCTGGGCGAGGGCATTATTGCCTTTGTCGTCGTCGCCAGCTTTGCCAGGCGGGATGCCCGTCTGGTTTGGCTGGCTCTGCTCGCTGCGCTGCTGGCGGGCGTCAGCTCACAGTTGCTAAAACACCTGTTCGATATGCCGCGGCCGGCCGCCATATTTGATCCTGCCAGTCTGCAAATTATTGGGGCAACCCTGCGCAGTCATGCCTTTCCCTCGGGACATTCCACCACTGCTTTCGTCGCTGCAGTATTGCTAGCCGAACGTTTTCCGCGCTGGCGCGCAGCCTGCTACACCGGAGCAGCCCTGGTTGCGATGAGTCGTCTCGTGGTTGGAGCACATTGGCCCGCTGATATCCTCGCAGGGGCATGCCTGGGTTACCTGAGCGGTCTGGCGACTCTGGCGCTGGCCAGCCGCACTCGGTGCCCGCCCTGGCTCAAGGGAACGGCCGTGCTCGCCTGGCTGATCCTGCTAGTGACCAGTCTGTGGCTGTTTACTTTTGCACTGGACTACCCTTCAGCGCGCTGGATGCAATACAGCATAGCGGCGGCGGGGGTCAGCTGTGCACTGATGCGGATCATGGGCCCCTTGCGCAAATAAAAAAGCCACCTCGCGGTGGCTTTTTTATTGAAGCTACAGGGTTTAGCGCTTGCCGACAGGAACAAAATCCCGACGCGGGTGGCCGGTATAAAGTTGGCGCGGACGACCGATGCGACTGTTGTCGGTCAGCATTTCCTTCCACTGAGCCAGCCAACCGGCGGTGCGGCCGAGCGCGAAAATTACGGTAAACATATTCAGCGGAATGCCGATGGCTTTGAGAATGGCGCCGGAGTAAAAATCGACATTGGGGTAGAGTTTTTTCTCAATGAAGTAGTCGTCCTCGAGTGCGATTTCTTCCAGGCGTTTGGCGATGGCCAGCATGGGATCGTCGATACCCAGCTCGGCTAGGACCTCGTCGCAAGTCTGCTTCATCACCGTGGCGCGCGGGTCAAAATTATTGTACACGCGATGGCCAAAG
>JAYQPQ010000012.1:0-20379 GCA_038145405.1 Porticoccaceae bacterium
TCTTTGGGCATACAAAGAAAAGGAACGCCCCACCGGCAGGTGATTGCCCGCCGCAGGCGAGAACCATTCCGCAGTAGTAATAAAACCAGTGCGAACTGGCCATAGGCCGAAAAAGAAAAGGGGCCAAACGGCCCCTTTCGTTTTGCTGAAAAGGCGAACTCACTCGGGCTTTTCAAATACCAGACAGGCATTGGTGCCGCCAAAGCCAAAGCTGTTGGACAACACGCGCTTCACCGGCATATCGAATTTGGATTCACGCAGAATGTTCATGCCTTCGGCAGCGGGATCCAGATCCTGAATATTGGCGGAGCCGGCCAGGAAGTTGTTTTCCATCATCAGCAGGCAGAACACAGCTTCATGCACGCCAGCGGCGCCGAGGCTGTGCCCGGAAAGCGATTTGGTGGAGCTGATGTAGGGAATCTTGTCACCAAACATTTCCTTGATGGCGCCCAGTTCCGCCGTATCACCGACCGGGGTGCTGGTGCCGTGGGTATTGATGTAATCGATGGGGCCCTTGGTGGTGGCCAGCGCCTGCTTCATGCAGCGAATGGCGCCTTCGCCCGAGGGTGCCACCATGTCATAGCCATCCGAGGTAGCGCCGTAGCCCACCAGTTCGGCGTAAATTTTCGCGCCGCGGGCCTTGGCGTGTTCCCACTCTTCCAATACCAGGCAACCGGCGCCCAGTGAAATCACAAAGCCGTCGCGGTTGGCGTCGTAGGGGCGGGACGCGGTGGCAGCATTGTCGTTGTAGCTGGAGGACAGGGCACCCATGGCGTCAAAGGCGCCGGCCATGTTCCAGTGCAGCTCCTCGCCGCCGCCGGCAAAGACGATGTCCTGCTTGCCGGACTGAATCAATTCCATGCCATTGCCAATACAGTGCGAACTGGTGGCGCAGGCGGAGGAAATGGAATAGTTCACGCCCTTGATCTTGAAAGGCGTCGCCAGACAGGCAGAAACGGTGCTCCCCATAATCTGGGTAACGCGGTAGGGACCGACGCGCTTTACGCCCTTGGTGCGAATGATATCGGCACATTCCAGCTGGTTGGCGCAGGAGGTGCCGCCTGAGCCCATGATGATGCCGCTCTTCTCATTGGAGACGTCAGACTCCTCCAAACCGGAATCGGCGATGGCCTGCTGCATGGCGATGAAGGCGTAGGCCGCCGCATCGCCCATAAAGCGCAGCGCCTTACGGTCGATAAAGTCGGAAAAATTGAGGTTGTCGATGCGGCCGCTGACCTGGCTGCGAAAGCCATAGTCGGCAAATTCCTGATTGTAGTGAATGCCGGCAGTGCCAGTTTTGAGTGATTCGGTGACGGTGGCCTTGTCGTTACCAATACAGGAAACCACACCCAGGCCTGTTACGGCGACTCGTCTCATACTTGTTTCAACCCTGTTGTATTCAATGGGAGCAATACAGGTCTAGTTGCCACCCTCTGAAGGGGCAAACAATCCTACACGGAGATTCTTGGCAGAGTAAATGACCTTGCCGCCTGTCTCAACCTGGCCGTCGGCGATGCCCATGACCAGGCCGCGGGAGACCACGCGGGAGTAATCGATGCGATAAATAATGCGTTGGGCGTCCGGCATCACCTGGCCGGTGAACTTGACCTCGCCGACGCCTAGGGCGCGGCCCTTGCCGGGGTAACCCAGCCAGCCCAGATAAAAGCCCACCATCTGCCAGAGAGCATCCAGGCCGAGGCAGCCGGGCATGACGGGATCGCCGGGAAAATGGCACTGAAAGAACCACTGGTCGGGATGCACGTCCATCTCGGCAACCAGTTCGCCTTTGCCATAGGCGCCGCCATCGCGGCTGATACGCACGATGCGATCCACCATCAACATCTCGCGCACTGGCAGTTGGGGTCGGTTGGGACCGAATACCAGGCCGGTGGGGTGTTGGCGGATTTCCTCGTCCGTGTAGCTGTCCTGCGTGGCAGGCTTGATTTCCAGTGGTTGCATGGGTCTTTATCAGGCGAAAGGAGTGCGATTGTAGTGGGGCAGACGTTTTTGTCCATAGCCAGCTGTTCGCGTTGTCCCCATTTTCGCCGATGAAGCCAGGCTTGGCAGGTTATAGCGAAGAATTATTAGAGACTGCGGCAAATTCATTTAGAATCTATTGCTATGTAGAGGGGACGCCGCAAGGCGCCCTCTTTTTTTTCATTTTAGAAAAGAGATCGATTCAATGAGCGTATTGGTAGGCAAGCGCGCCCCGGATTTCACTGCACCTGCAGTGCTGGGTTCAGGCAGAATCGTGAACAGCTACACCCTTAGCGAAGCCATCAAGGGTAAGAAAGCCGTCGTATTTTTCTGACCGCTGGATTTTACTTTCGTCTGTCCGTCCGAGCTGATTGCCTTCGACAATCGCTTTGCCGCGTTCACCTAGCGTGGAGTGGAAATTGTCGGCGTGTCGATCGACTCGCACATGACCCACAACGCCTGGCGTAACACCCCCATCAATAATGGTGGCATCGGCCCGGTTAAATACACCATGGTTGCCGACATCAAGCAGGAAATCGTCAAGGCCTATGACGTGCAGGCTCCCGGTGGCATGGCCTACCGCGGCTCCTTCCTGATCGACGAGAAGGGCGTGGTGCGCCATCAGGCGATCAACGACCTGCCGCTGGGTCGCAATATCGACGAGATGCTGCGCATGGTCGACGCCCTGAGCTTCTTCCAAGAGCACGGTGAAGTCTATCCGGCAGGCTGGACCAAGGGCGACGAAGGCAGGAAGGCTACCACGGCCGGCGTTGCCGAGTATCTGCAGAAGAAGGCTGCCAATCTCTAGGATTGGACTCCCAGCAGAAACAAAAAAGCCGCGGAAACGCGGCTTTTTTGTCTCGATCTAAGCGCGCTTGCGCTTGGCGGGTCTCGCCTTCTCCAGCATGGGACCGAGGAATTGGCCGGTGTGGGAATGCTGCATGGCGGCAACATCCTCGGGGGTGCCGGTAGCGATAATGGTGCCGCCGCCGGCGCCGCCCTCGGGGCCAAGATCGATGATCCAGTCGGCCGTCTTGATGACATCCAGATTGTGCTCGATCACCACCAGAGTGTTACCGCCATCGCGCAGGCGATGCAGAACGTCCAGCAATTGCTTGATGTCGTGAAAGTGCAGCCCGGTGGTGGGTTCGTCCAGAATGTAGAGCGTCTGGCCGGTGTTGCGTCGCGCCAGCTCCTTGGCCAGCTTGACGCGCTGGGCTTCGCCGCCCGACAGGGTGGTCGCCGACTGGCCCAGCTTGATGTAGCTCAGACCCACGTCGATCAGCGTTCCCAATTTGCGGCGAATGGCGGGCACCGGCTCGTAAAAGGCCAGGGCATCCTCGACGGTCATTTCCAATACCTGATGGATGTTTTTGCCCTTGTAGGTCACTTCCAGGGTTTCGCGGTTATAGCGTTTGCCGCCGCAGGCCTCGCACACCACGTACACATCCGGCAGGAAGTGCATTTCCACCTTGATCAAGCCATCGCCCTGGCAGTTTTCACAGCGTCCGCCCTTGACGTTAAAGCTGAAGCGGCCTGGCTTGTAACCGCGCGAGCGCGCCTCCTGGGTTTCCGCAAAGAGATCGCGAATCAGGGTAAAGAGTCCGGTATAGGTGGCCGGATTGGAGCGCGGCGTGCGGCCGATGGGGCTCTGGTCGATATCGACACAATTGGTGAACTGGTTCAGACCCTCGACGCTATCGTGTGCCGCTGCGGTCAGGGTGGTTGCACCGTTGAGCTTGGTGGCCGCGAGTGGGAACAGGGTGTCGTTGATCAGGGTGGATTTGCCCGATCCCGAAACGCCGGTGACACAGGTAAAAAGGCCCACAGGCAGTTCCAGGGTGACTTTTTTCAGGTTGTTGCCGCGGGCGCCTTTGAGAATGAGCTGTTTGCCCAAATCGCGCGGCTGGCGTAGGGCCGGAACCTCGATGGCCAGTCGACCGCTGAGGTAGTCGCCGGTGATCGAACGGGGGTTACTGGCCAGGTCGGCGATCTGGCCTTGGGCGACCACTTCGCCACCGTGCACGCCGGCACCGGGGCCAATGTCGATAATGTGGTCGGCGGTGTGAATGGCGTCCTCGTCGTGCTCCACCATAATGACGGTGTTGCCCAGGTCGCGCAGCCGTTTCAGCGTGCCCAGCAGTCGCGCATTGTCGCGCTGGTGCAAGCCGATCGAAGGTTCGTCGAGCACATACATGACACCGACCAGGCCGGCGCCGATTTGTGAAGCCAGACGAATGCGCTGCGCCTCACCCCCGGACAGGGTTTCGGCGCTGCGGTTGAGGCTCAGGTAGCCCAGACCGACATCGGCCAGGAAGTAGAGGCGGTCGCTGATTTCCTTGAGAATCTTGCGGCCGATATCCAGTTTGCTGCCCTGCAGGGTGAGCGTGTCGAAGTAGTCCACCGCCTTTTCCACGCTCATCTCGGTGACATCGGCGATGCTGTTTTGCTGGATAAAGACGTTGCGCGCTTCGCGCCGTAGGCGCGAGCCACCGCAATCGCCGCAGGCGCTGGTAGTGAGGAACTTGCTCAGCTCCTCGCGCACCGACTCCGAGTCAGTCTCGCGGTAGCGCCGATTAAAATTGGGAATGATGCCCTCGAAGGCGTGGCTGCGCTGGTAGAGATCGCCGCGGTCGTTGCGGTACTGGAATTCGATGCTCTCGTTAACGCTGCCGTGCAGAATCACCTCCTGGTATTTTGCCGGCAGCTTCTCGAAGGGCTTGTCCAGGTCAAAGCCGTAATGGCGCGACAGCGACTCAAGCATTTGGAAGTAGTAGAAGTTGCGTCGGTCCCAGCCGCGAATGGCGCCGGCAGAGAGTGAGGCCTCCGGGTGCTGCACGATCTTGGCAGGATCGAAGAACTGTTGCACGCCTAGCCCATCGCAACTGGGACAGGCACCGGCCGGGTTGTTGAAGGAAAACAGGCGCGGTTCCAGTTCGTTGAGGCTGTAATCACAGACCGGGCACGCAAATCGCGCGGAGAACAGAGTTTCCTCGCCCGCTACATCCATGTTTTCCAGAATCACCAGCCCATCGGCCAGCTTCAGAGCAGTTTCCACCGACTCCGCCACGCGCTGGCGCACGTCGTCGCGAATGCGAAAGCGGTCTATGACCACCTCAATGCTGTGATTCTGGTTTTTGTTCAGGCTCGGCAGGTCGTCCAGATCCATGACCGTGCCATCGATGCGCACGCGCACAAAGCCCTCTGCGCGCAGCTGATTGAGCCGGTGCAGGTGTTCGCCCTTGCGATTGCGCACGATGGGCGCCAGCAGTTGCACGCGACTCGACTCGGGCAGGCCCATGATGTGGTCGACGATCTCGGTCACGGTCTTGGCTGCCAGCGGCTCGCCGTGATCGGGGCAGCGCGGGTCGCCGACCCGGGCGAAGAGCAAGCGCAGGTAGTCGTAGATTTCGGTGACCGTACCCACGGTGGAACGCGGGTTGTGCGAGGTGGATTTCTGCTCGATGGAAATGGCCGGCGACAGACCTTCGATACTGTCTACGTCGGGCTTTTCCATCATGGAAAGAAACTGGCGGGCGTAAGCCGACAGGGATTCGACATAGCGCCGCTGCCCTTCGGCATAGAGGGTATCGAAGGCCAGCGACGACTTGCCTGAGCCCGACAAGCCGGTAATCACCACCAGCTTGTCGCGCGGGATGTCGAGGTCGATGTTCTTCAGATTATGGGTGCGCGCCCCGCGAACCTGGATCTGACTGCTCATGCCTGGCTGATCAAGCCCCCGTTTTGCTGCTGTCGCCGCGACGCACCTGGATATCCGCAGCAGTCAGCGCCGACATGTTCAAAATGCCGCGCGGCGACACCGAGGGAATAAGAATGTGACAGCCCTTGCGCAGACCGACGAGGCTGGGGCCGATTAGGCGCGCGCTGGTCAGCGAGCGAATCAAGCCCAGCGAAATGCTGGCGGCATCCATGTTGGGCATGACCAGCACGTTGGCGCTGCCCTTGAGTTTGGATTCGGCGTAAATGCTGTTGCGTAGCCACTCGTTGAAGGCAGTGAAGGCGTACATCTCGCCCTCGATCTGGATATCCGGGTTGCGTTGCTGCAGCAGGCTGGTGGCCTTTTTCATCTTCAGCGACGAAGCATCTTCGTAGGTGCCGAAGTTGGAATGGGAGAGCAGGGCGACCTTGGGTTCGATATCGAACTTGCGGGCGAAGTAAATGGCTTGCTCCGCCGAGTTCGCTACCTGTTCCACGGTGGGATCGACGTGGACGAAGGCATCGGTTAGGAAGAGCGGGCCGGATTCATGCAGTAGGGCGCACACCGAAGTCAGTCTCTCGCGCGCGGCCACGTCCGGCATTAGCACCGAAACCAGGTGGCGGAAGTGGATGTTGTAACGTCCGACCTTGCCGCAGATCATGCCGTCGATCTCGCGCCGCGCGCGCATTAGCGCTGCCAGGATAGTGCCATTGGTGCGCACCAGCGTCTGTGCCGCCTCGGGCGACACGCCATCGCGCCCGGTCAGGCTGTGATAGAGGCGCCAGTAATCGTCGTTTTCGATGTTGGCGGTATCGACAATCTCGAAGTCCTGACCTTCCTGCATGCGCAGGCCGATATCCTGCACCTTGGTCATGATGGCGTCGCGACGGCCGATCAGCACCGGCATGGCAACGCGTTCGTCGACCACCATCTGCACGGCACGCAGCACGTCTTCGTTCTCGCCTTCGGCATAGGCAATGCGCGTCTTTTCGCGGCGCGCGACCTCGATCACCGGCTTCATAAATATCCGACTGCGATGATTGAAGGCGCGCAAGCGCACGGCATAGGCTTCTAGGTCCTCGATCGGGCGGGTAGCTACACCACTTTCCATGGCGGCCTTGACCACGGCCAGCGGGACCTGCTCGATCAGGCGCGGGTCGAAGGGCTTCGGAATAAGGTACTCGCGGCCGAAGCGCAGCGATTCATTGGCATAGGCGCGGGCCACGTCGTAATTGGTCTCGCGCATGGCCAGATCGGCGATGGCGCGCACACAGGCCATCTTCATCTCGTCGTTGATGGTGGTGGCGCCGCAGTCGAGGGCACCGCGGAAGATAAAGGGGAAACAGAGAACGTTATTGACCTGGTTCGGGTAGTCGGAACGGCCGGTAGCGATGATGGCATCTGGACGTGCCTCGCGCGCTTCTTCCGGCATGATTTCCGGTACCGGGTTGGCCATAGCCAGAATCAGCGGATCCTTGGCCATTTTCTTGCACATTTCTCCGGTCAGTACGCCGGGGCCGGACAGGCCCATAAAGATGTCGGCGCCCTCGATCGCATCGTTCAGATCGCGCGCATCGGTTTCGTTGGCAAAGGTTTCCTTCCAGGCGTTCATGCCTTCCGTGCGACCCTTGTAGATCACGCCGACGCGGTCGAGCATCAGCACGTTCTTGCGCTGCAAGCCCATTTTGATCAGCAGCTCGGCGCAGGCAATGCTGGCCGCGCCACTGCCGGATATCACCAGCTTGACCTCGCTGATCTCCTTGTTGACCACGCGCAGGCCGTTATAGACCGCTGCCGCCGACACAATGGCGGTACCGTGCTGGTCGTCGTGGAACACCGGGATATTCATGCGCTCTTTCAGCTTCCGCTCAATGGAGAAGCACTCGGGCGCCTTTATGTCTTCGAGGTTGATGCCGCCGAAGGTAGGTTCGAGCGAGGCCACGGTATCGACAAAGCGATCGATGTCGAGTTCGTTCACCTCGATGTCGAAGACGTCGATATTGGCAAATTTCTTGAACAGCACGGCCTTGCCTTCCATCACTGGCTTGGCGGCCAGCGAGCCGATCGCGCCGAGACCCAGCACTGCAGTGCCGTTGGTAATTACCGCGACCAAGTTGCCGCGCGAGGTATAAGCGGCGGCCAGCGTGGGGTCTTCAACGATGGCGTTACAGGCATGAGCCACGCCCGGCGAGTAGGCTAGCGCCAGGTCGTACTGGTTGGACAGTGGCTTGGTGGGCTGGATGGCCAGCTTGCCCGGTGTCGGGTACTGATGGTAGTCGAGTGCTTCTTGTTTGAGCTTTTCTGATTTCACCTAGATTCCCCCGCGACGGCGCGTCGCATTCTCAGTCAAAAATTCCGTCATTTGCGTCAGTTGTCGCCAACGGTTGACTATGTAACAAAACAGCTCGGCGGTTTTCTCGGCATCGTAGGCGGCCGAGTGGGCCTCGGAGTTGCTGAATTCAATCTTGGCTTGTTCGCAGGCTTTGGCCAGCACGGTCTGTCCGAAGGCCAATCCACCCAGAGTCGCCGTGTCAAAGCAGGAGAAAGGGTGGAAGGGATTGCGCTTGAAATCAGTGCGCTGACAGGCCGCATTCAGGAAGCCCAGGTCGAAGTGCGCATTATGAGCCACCAGGACGGCCCGCTTGCAACTGTGTTCGCGCATCAACCGGCGTATCGGCTGAAAAATGGTGCGCAGTGCCTCTTTTTCATCGACCGCCTGACGATTCGGATCGTTAGGGTCAATGCCGGTGAATTGCAGCGCACTGGGTTCGAGATTGGCGCCGGCGAAGGGATGCACCGAGCAGGCGATGGTGGTGTCGCACAACAGGTCGCCGTTGATGTCCATCAGGATGGGGACGGCGGCAATCTCCAGCAGGGCATCGGTAGCACAGTTGAATCCGCCGGTTTCGACGTCGATAACCACCGGCAGGTAATTGCGGAAGCGTTCACTGATCGCGCCCTCGGCGATATCGATCATGATGCCAAACTCCGCACAGTCCACTGCAGGGGCTGGTCGTCGCGCAAGGGGATCAGTTCGCCGCCCGGGGCAGGTATGGCAGCGGGCAGCTCCCAGGGCTCGGCTATCAGTTCGATGCGGTCAGTGTTGGTGGGCAATCCGTAAAAGGCCGGGCCGTGCAAGCTGGCGAAACCTTCCAGCTTGTCCAGCGCCTGCTCGGCAGCAAAGAGTTCCGCATAGAGTTCCAGCACGGCGTGGCCCGAGTAGCAGCCGGCGCAGCCACAGCTGGACTCCTTGGTGTGGCGCAGATGCGGAGCAGAGTCGGAACCCAGAAAAAATTTGGGGTTGCCGGAGGTTGCCGCCTTCACCAGTGCCTGACGATGCAGGTCGCGCTTGAGCACGGGCAGACAGTAATAGTGGGGACGCACGCCGCCGACCAGCATATGGTTGCGATTAAACAGCAGATGCTGCGGCGTGATGGTGGCGGCGAGGTGGTCGTCAGCGGCAGCGACAAAGTCGGCGGCTTCACGGGTGGTGATATGTTCCAGCACGATTTTCAGGTCAGGAAAATCGGCCATCAGCGGCTGCAGCTGGCGTTCGATAAAAACCGCTTCGCGATCGAAGATGTCTACGGCGGGATCAGTTACTTCGCCGTGAATCAGCAATGGCATCCGGAGCTCCTGCATGGCCTCCAGCACCGCGTAGGCCTTGCGCATATCGGTTACGCCGGACGCCGAGTTGGTGGTCGCTCCGGCCGGATAATATTTCACCGCGGTGATCAGGCGGGAGGCGGCGCCGCTACGGATCTCTGCTGGATCACTCTGGTCGGTCAGATAGAGTGTCATCAGCGGCTGCCAGGAAGAGCCGACGGGAACCTGAGCCAGAATGCGTTCGCGGTAGGCGACGGCCTGGGCGGTGGTGGTCACCGGCGTCTTCAAGTTGGGCATGACAATGGCTCGACCGAAATAGCGCGCGGCAGCCGGCACGGTAACGGCCAGCATGGTGTCGTCGCGCAAATGCAGATGCCAATCATCCGGGCGAATCAGGGTCAGGCGGGTGGGACTCATGAGGACTCCAACAAGGGGCCCTCATGCTACAGAAATCCGTGCCTTATTGCAGCCTCAGGCAGCCGGAAAATTGAGGGAATCAGGGCTCGGCAGGGTACTTTTCTGGCGACGCCTCATCTAAAATACGCGCCCTTTCCATTGCACTTACAGGACAATTCGCTATGGGTAAATCCTCCGTCAACAAAGTGGTGCTGGCCTACTCGGGTGGGCTGGATACCTCGGTCATCGTGCGATGGCTGCAGGACACCTACGGTTGTGAGGTGGTGACCTTTACGGCCGATATCGGCCAGGGTGAGGAAGTGGAGCCGGCGCGCGCCAAGGCCAAGGCGCTGGGCGTCAAGGAAATTTACATCGAGGACCTGCGCGAGGATTTCGTCGCCAATTATGTCTTCCCCATGTTCCGCGCCAACACCCTGTACGAAGGCGAGTACCTGCTGGGCACCTCGATTGCCCGGCCCCTGATCGCCCGTCGCCTGGTGGAAATTGCGCAGCAAACCGGCGCCGATGCCATATCGCATGGCGCCACCGGCAAGGGCAATGATCAGGTGCGCTTTGAGCTGGGCGCCTATGCGCTGCAGCCCGGCATCAAGGTGATTGCACCCTGGCGCGAGTGGGACCTGAATTCACGCGACAAGCTGATGGCTTATTGCGAGAGGCACAATATCCCGGTGGATTTCTCCAAAAACAAGAAGAAGTCGCCTTACTCCATGGATGCCAACCTGCTGCACATCTCTTACGAAGGCGGCAATCTGGAGGATCCCTGGTGGGAGCCGGAAGAGGATATGTGGCGTTGGTCGGTCGCGCCCGAAGCGGCGCCGGATTCGCCCACCTATGCGGAAATCGAATTCCGCCATGGCGACCCGGTGGCCCTGAACAACGAGGCCATGTCACCGGCCACGCTGCTCGAGCGCCTGAACAAGCTGGGTGGTGCCAACGGCATTGGCCGTCTGGATCTGGTAGAGAACCGTTACGTCGGCATGAAGTCGCGCGGTTGTTACGAAACCCCTGGCGGCACTGTGCTGCTGCGCGCGCACCGGGCCATCGAGTCGCTGACCCTGGATCGCGAAGTAGCGCACCTCAAAGACAGCCTGATGCCGCGCTATGCGGAACTGATTTACAACGGTTACTGGTGGTCGCCCGAGCGCCACATGCTGCAGGCCGCCATCGATGCCTCCCAGACCTCGGTCAATGGCACGGTGCGGGTTAAGCTGTATCGCGGCAATGTGACCGTGGTGGGTCGGCAGTCAGTCGACAGCCTGTTCGATCAGAAGGTAGCCACCTTCGACGAAGACCAGGGTGCCTATCACCAGGGTGATGCAGAGGGCTTTATCAAGCTCAACGCCCTGAGGCTGCGCATTGCTGCAGGCAAGGGCCGTAAACTCTGACACCAGGCGTCTGGGATGGGTCGATGCCCTGCGGGCATCGGCCATCCTGTTGATGGTGGCTTTTCACTTCTGCTACGACCTGCGCTATTTCGGCTATGTCGACTGGGACGTGCCCAATGGCCCCGGCTGGTGGCAGTTGCGCTACCTGATCCTGACTCTCTTTCTTGGCACGGTGGGCATCAGCCTGTCGCTGGCTCATGGCGATGGCGTACACTGGCGTCGCTTCGCCTGGCGCTGGGGGCAGATCGCCCTGTCTGCCCTGGCGATTACCCTCATGTCGCTGGTGATATTTCCCGACGCCTGGATTTATTTCGGCATCCTGCACTTTATTGCCCTGGCCAGCCTGCTCTGCCTGCCGCTGATCGGACGGCCGCGCACGGCGCTGGCGCTGGGACTGGTTTTGCTGCTGGCGCACAATGCCGGCTGGGTCGACTCGCGCTGGCCCTTTCACTGGCTCGAGCCCTGGCTCTCGCCCCACACCGAGGACTTTGTACCGCTCCTGCCCTGGCTTGGCCTGACCTGGCTGGGGCTTTGGCTCGGCGATGTATGGCGCCGGCGTAACTGGCCGGACCCGCTGCCCGTGCCCCCCGGCTGGGTGGCCTGGCCGGCGCGCCATAGCCTGCTGATCTACTTGGTCCACCAACCCCTGCTTTTTGCCCTTTTTTTCATCGCCAAATAAGCATAAGAGGGCGCTTATTTGCTACAATTTTACCCCTGAGTTGTGCACCGCTCCAGGAGCAGCCGAACGCCAGGGATGAGCCTTTGCTCCGGCGCCCCAGGCAGGTCGGTTCGCAGCCCACTCTCTGCATCAGCTAACCAGAAAAATACAGGCAGGAATTCCCGATAAATGGGTGAATTAGCAAAAGAAATCTTCCCAATCAATATCGAGGAGGAGCTGCAACAGTCGTACCTCGATTACGCCATGAGTGTGATCGTGGGCCGTGCCTTGCCCGACGTTCGCGATGGGCTCAAGCCCGTACATCGCCGCGTGCTGCACGCCATGAACGAACTCGGCAACGACTGGAACAAGGCCTACAAAAAGTCGGCGCGAGTAGTCGGTGACGTGATTGGTAAGTATCACCCGCACGGCGACTCGGCGGTCTACGACACCATCGTGCGCATGGCCCAACCCTTTTCGCTGCGCTACATGCTGGTGGACGGCCAAGGCAACTTCGGCTCGATCGACGGCGACGGCGCCGCAGCCATGCGATACACCGAAATCCGCATGGCCAAGATCGCCCACGAATTGCTGGCTGATCTCGACAAGAACACGGTCAACTTCGTCGACAACTACGACGGCACGGAGCAGATTCCCGAAGTGCTGCCGACGCGCGTGCCCAACCTGCTGATCAATGGCTCGGCCGGTATTGCCGTCGGTATGGCGACCAATATTCCGCCACACAACCTGAGCGAAGTGATCAGCGGCTGTCTGGCCCTTCTGGATAACCCGGACCTGAGCGTCGACGAGCTGATGCGGCATGTTCCGGGCCCGGATTTCCCCACCGCTGCCATCATCAATGGCCGTGCGGGAATTCACAGTGCCTACCACACCGGTCGCGGCCGCATCTATGTGCGTGCCCGTGCCGAAGTGACGCACGACGGCAAGAGCAGCCGCGACGTTATCGTCATTACGGAAATTCCCTACCAGATCAATAAGGCGCGCCTGATCGAGCGCATCGCCGAACTGGTCAAGGAAAAGAAAATTGAGGGTATCGCCGAACTGCGCGACGAGTCCGACAAGGACGGTCTGCGCGTGGTGATCGAGATGAAGCGCGGCGAGTCGGGCGAAGTGGTGTTGAACAACCTCTATTCCCAGACCGCGCTGGAAAATGTTTTCGGTATCAACATGGTGGCGCTGGTCGATGGTCAGCCGCGCACCCTGAACCTGAAGCAGTTGCTCGAGTGCTTCCTCAAGCATCGCCGCGAGGTGGTTACCCGTCGCACCATCTACCTGTTGGAGAAGGCGCGCGAACGCGGTCATGTACTGGAAGGCCTGGCGGTCGCCATTTCTAATATCGATGCAGTGATCCAGCTGATCAAGGCCTCGCCCTCGCCGGCGGAGGCCAAGGATGCTCTGGTCAATGCCGCCTGGGATCTGGGCGCAGTCGCCGGCATGCTCGAGCGCGCCGGCTCCGAAGCTTCGCGCCCGCTGGGTCTGGACAAGTGCTATGGTCTGGTGGGTGGCAAGTATCACCTATCGCCCGAGCAGGCACAGGCCATACTGGAATTGCGTCTGCACCGCCTGACCGGCCTGGAGCATGAAAAGCTGTTGGCCGAATACCAGGAAAAGCTGGATGCCATTCAGGAGTACCTGAAAATTCTGGGCGATGGCAATCGGCTGCTCGAGGTAATTCGCGCCGAGCTGGAGCAGGTTCGCACGGAGTTCGGCGATTCCCGTCGCACGGAAATTGTCGAGAGCCGGCTGGATCTCACGCACGAGGATCTGATCCCCGAGGAAGATCGGGTGGTGACCTTGTCACACGGCGGCTATGCCAAGAGCCAGGCGCTGGATGAATATCGCGCCCAGCGCCGAGGCGGCATGGGCAAGTCGGCGACGGCGGTCAAGGAAGAGGATTGGGTTGAGCACCTGCTGGTGGCCAACACGCACGACACCATTCTGTGTTTCACCGATCGCGGCAAGGTCTACTGGCTCAAGGTTTACCAGATACCCGCTGCCGGTCGCCAGTCCAAGGGACGGCCGATGGTCAACCTGTTGCCGCTGGACGAGAACGAGCGTGTGACTTCCATTCTGCCGGTCAACGAATACCGCGACGATCGCTACATCCTCATGGCTACCGCCATGGGCACGGTGAAGAAGACGCAGCTGTCGTCCTTTGCACGCCAGCGCAGTGTGGGTCTAATTGCCGTGGATTTGGATGAAGGCGATTTCCTGGTCGGTACCGCTATTACCGACGGCCAGAGCGATGTCATGCTGGTGGCCAACTCCGGCAAAGCCATTCGTTTCAACGAGGCCGACGTGCGACCCATGGGGCGCGGTGCTCGGGGTGTGCGCGGTATGCGTCTGGGCAAGGATCAGCGCATTATCTCGCTGATTCTGCCGAACGCGGAGAGCTGTCTGCTGACGGCCAGCGAAATGGGCTATGGCAAACAGACGCGCTTTGAGGAATTCTCGGTGCAGGGTCGCGGCGGGCAGGGCGTGATCGCCATGCAGACCAGCGAACGCAACGGCGAACTGGTGGGCGCGACCTTGGTACAGCCTGGCGACGAGGTCATGCTGATTTCCGATGGCGGCGTGCTGGTGCGCGTTGCCACCGATGAAATTTCTGTGCTGGGTCGCAACACCCAGGGTGTGCGCGTGATTCGTTTGCGCGCCGACGAGCGCCTGATTGCTGTCGAGCGCATTGTCGAGCGCGATGATGGCGACGTGGAATCGGATACGGATGGCTAAAGCCCGGGACCTGCAACAGCTTCGCGAAGCCATTGATCGCATCGATGGGGAATTGCTGCGCCTGTTCAGCGCCCGCGCCGAACTGGCCGCCGAGGTCGCCGAGGTCAAGCGCAAGGACGGCGAGTTGGTGGACTACTATCGCCCGGAGCGCGAAGCCCAGATTCTGCGCCGCATCATGGAAGAGAATCCCGGTCCGCTGGCCGATGAGGAAGTGGCGCGCCTGTTTCGCGAACTGATGTCGGCCTGCCTGGCGCTCGAGATGCCAACCCGAGTCGCCTACCTGGGCCCGGAAGGTACCTTTACGCACGCTGCCGCGCTGAAGCACTTCGGCGCTAGTTCGGTGACGGTTCCCCATGCCACCATTGATCAGGTGTTCCGCGACGTCGAAGCCGGCGCAGCCCAGTTCGGCGTTGTACCGGTGGAGAATTCCACCGAGGGCGTGGTCACTCATACCCACGATCGATTTATTCGCTCACCGCTGAAAATTTGCGGCGAAGTAGAGTTGCGCATTCATCAGAACCTGCTCGCGGCTGGCAAGCTGGAAAAGGCGCAGATCAAGCGCGTCTACAGCCATTCGCAGTCACTGGCGCAATGTCGGCAGTGGCTCGATGAAAATCTGCCGCAAGCCGAGCGGATCGATCTGGCCAGTAACGCCGAGGCGGCGCGACGGGTGAAATCCGAACCGGACAGCTGTGCCATAGCCGGTGAAGTCGCCGCGCAGCTTTACGGGCTGCAGGTGCTGTTCAGCAAGATCGAAGATCATCCGGACAATACCACGCGCTTTCTCATTATCGGGCCGCGTCCGGTGCCGCCCAGTGGCCAGGATAAAACCTCGGTCATGCTGTCGATTCGCAACCAGCCAGGTGCGCTGTTCGCGTTGCTCAAGCCCTTCCAGGAGCGCGGTATCGATCTGACCCGACTCGAGTCGCGGCCGGCGCGCAACCTGAAGTGGAATTACTTCTTCTTTATCGACTTCAAGGGACATGTCGAGGATGCGTCCGTGGCGGAAATTTTCGCCGAACTGGAACGCATGAGCGCCGAACTCAAGGTGCTGGGCTCTTACCCCAAAGCCGTACTTTAATGACCAAGCCAATGTTCGACCGACTCATCGTTATCGGCATGGGCCTGATAGGTTCGTCCTTGCTGCGTGCTGCCCGCGCGCAAGGCCTGGCAGGGCAGCTGCTGGGCGTGGGTCGGCGCCAAGCAACGGTCGAGCGCGCACGCGAATTGGGTCTGATCGATCAGGGCGTGGTGCACCTGGCGGATCTGCCGCGCCTGGAGCAGGGGCGAGAGCTCATTGTGCTGGCTGTGCCGGTACGTCAGATGACGCCGATTTTCTTCGAGCTCAAGGCGCTGGCTGGTACACAGAGCCTCATTACCGATGTCGGCAGTACCAAAGCCAGTGTCGTGGCCGCAGCAGCGCAGGCCTGGGGTGAGATACCGGTGAACTTCGTGCCGGCACATCCCATTGCCGGCTCTGAGCGCAATGGGATAGAAGCCGGCACCGCCGATCTCTTTGTCGATCACTGGGTGATTCTGACGCCCGGCACCGAGACCAATACCGAAGCTCTGCAGCAGGTAGAGAAATTCTGGCAGGCGCTGGGCGCGCGCACTGAACGCATGAGTGTCAAGCACCACGATGAAGTTTTGGCGGCGACCAGCCATTTGCCACATCTGCTGGCTTATGCGCTGGTCGATACCCTCGTCACACTGGAGGATCGCGGCGAAGTATTCCGTTATGCCGCTGGCGGCTTCCGCGACTTTACGCGCATCGCCGAATCCGACCCGCAGATGTGGCACGACATCCTGTTGGAGAACCGCGTTGCCTTGTTCCGCCAACTGGATAATTTTGAACAGCATTTGGCGCAATTACGCGCCGCCATTGAACAGGGCGATGGCGTGGCGCTGAAACAGATTTTGAGCAGGGCCCAGGAGGCCCGACGCGCCTTCCGGCGCATGAAGGAGGAAAAATGAGCGGTTCTGATCTCCGCTTTCAGGTGCAGCCCGGCGGCCGTTTGCAGGGCGCTACCCAGGTGCCGGGAGACAAGTCCATCTCCCATCGCTCCATCATGCTGGGCAGTCTGGCCGAGGGGGTAACGCGCGTAACCGGATTTCTGCAGGGTGAAGACAGCCTGGCGACGCTGCGCGCATTTCGTGCGATGGGCGTGGCAATAAGCGATCCGGATCGGGGTCGCGTGGAAATTCAGGGTGTCGGCCTGCACGGCCTGCAGCCGGCCGCTGGTGTGATTGATGTGGGCAATTCCGGCACCTCGATGCGGTTGCTGGCCGGTCTGCTAGCTGGTCAATCCTTCGATTCCGTGCTCACCGGCGACAGTTCGTTGGTAAAACGCCCCATGTCGCGCGTGGCCGCGCCGCTGGCGCTAATGGGCGTGCAAGTCGATACCCAGCCCGGCGGCACGGCGCCACTGCATATTCGCGGTGGAAAGAAGCTGGTGGGCATCGAATATCCCATGCCCATGGCCAGTGCACAGGTGAAGTCCTGTCTGCTGCTTGCCGGTCTCTATGCTCAGGGTGAAACAGCGGTGATCGAGCCGGCGCCCACACGCGATCACACCGAGCGCATGCTGCGTACCTTCGGGGTAGAGGTCAGCACCTCGGACGGCCGCGCCTGTGTGCGTAGCGGTCAAACACTCCGAGCCACATCGATCCAGGTGCCCGGCGATATTTCCTCCGCGACCTTTTTGCTAGTGGGCGCCAGCATCCTGCCGGGCTCAGATCTGTTGATCGAAAATGTCGGTATCAATCCGACGCGGGATGGCGTGCTGCATATCCTGCGCCTCATGGGAGCCAACATCGAACTACTTAATCGTCGCGATGCCGGCGGCGAACCCGTGGCCGACCTACGCGTGCGGCATGCGGAACTGAAGGGTATCGATATCCCGGAGCACCTGGTGCCCCTGGCCATCGACGAATTCCCAGCCCTGTTGATCGCCGCTGCCTGCGCTGCCGGCAAGACCCGCTTGACCGGTGCGGAAGAATTGCGCGTCAAGGAGAGCGATCGCATTCAGGTGATGTCCGATGGTCTGCAGGCGCTTGGCGTCAAAGCCACTCCCAGCGCGGACGGTATTCTTATCGAAGGCGGTCGCGGTTTTAACGCTGGCCGGGTAAATTCGCGCGGCGATCATCGCATCGCCATGGCCTTTGCCATGGCTGGTACGGTGGCCCGCGGCGCCGTGAACATCGAGGATTGCGCCAACGTGGCGACGTCCTATCCTGGTTTTGTCGCGCAAATGCAGCAGCTGGGTGCCCAGATCAGCGAGGTCAGAGGTTGACGCCGGTTATTGCCATCGACGGTCCGAGCGGCTCCGGCAAGGGCACCATCTGTCGTCTGCTGGCGGACCGGCTGGGCTGGCATTATCTGGATAGTGGAGCGCTCTACCGCATTCTGGCCTGGTATGCGGAGGAGCAGGGTGTGACTGCCGGCGATCTGGAAGCGCTCGAGCGACTGGCACATGAGCTGCATGTCGAATTTATCGGCGACGAGATCCGCTTTCGCGGCCGCAATATTGCCAACCTGATTCGCAGTGAAAGCATCGGCGACAAGGCCTCCCGACTGGCGGCTGAGCCGCGTGTGCGTAAGGCCCTTATCGACTCCCAGCGCGAGTTGGCCAGGCTGCCTGGACTGGTCGCCGACGGGCGCGATATGGGCACCGTGGTATTTCCCGATGCACAGTTGAAAATCTACCTTACCGCAGCCCCCGAAGAGCGCGCCCAGAGGCGCCATAAGCAGTTGATAGATAAAGGGGAAAGTGTTAGTCTGCGCGCCCTCGTGAGGGACATTAGGGCACGGGATGAGCGCGATCGAACACGCTCGGTATCGCCTCTGATTCCCGCCGAGGACAGTGTACGTGTCGATTCCACCGGCATGTCCATCGAAGCAGTATTGGACAAAGTTCTGCAGCGCTGGAATGGCGTAAAGGAGCAGGATCCAGCGGCGGCCCCAACCGCCAACTGAAGGTTGCACGACGGCAGTAGCCAGAAATCTCCGTTTGTGCAACGAAATAAACAGACCCACGCAGCTGGCGGTGTGGAAGAGCGTAGAAGTACGCTAACGTCTTTTTTTTACAGGTAATTAAATGAGCGAGAGCTTTGCAGAACTCTTTGAAGAGAGTTTAAAGTCTGTGGAGATGGAACCCGGTTCCATCGTCACCGGGGTTGTAATCGATATCGATCAGGATTGGGTCACTGTACACGCCGGCCTCAAGTCCGAGGGTGTGATTCCCAAAGACCAGTTCATCGATGAAGAAGGCAAGGTCAAGGTCAACATTGGCGACGAAGTTCAGGTTGCCCTGGAAGCGGTCGAAGACGGCTTTGGATTGACCCGCCTGTCGCGCGAAAAAGCACAGCGCACCGAAACCTGGCGCAATCTGGAAAAAATTCAACAGTCCGACCAGGTGGTCGCTGGTCTGATTACCGGCAAGGTCAAGGGTGGCTTTACCGTGGATATCAGCGGTGTGCGTGCCTTCCTGCCGGGCTCACTGGTCGATGTCCGCCCCACGCGTGACACCGCCCACCTCGAAGGCAAGAAAATTGAATTCAAACTGATCAAACTGGATCAGAAGCGCAATAACGTCGTGGTTTCCCGCCGCGCCGTGCTCGAAGAGATCAACAGCGACGAGCGCGAAGAGCTGCTCAACGCGCTGCAGGAGGGCGCTACCGTCAAAGGCGTGGTCAAGAACCTCACCGACTACGGTGCATTCGTCGACCTGGGCGGCATCGATGGCCTGCTGCATATCACCGACATGGCCTGGAAGCGCATCAAACATCCGTCTGAAATGGTCGAAGTCGGCCAGGAAATGGACGTCAAAGTGCTCAAGTTTGACCGCGAGCGCAACCGCGTCTCTCTGGGTCTGAAACAGCTGGGCGACGACCCCTGGGTCAACGTTGCCGGCCGTTATCCGGAAGGCACCAAGACCAAGGCCCGCATCACCAATATCACCGACTACGGCTGCTTTGCCGAGTTGGAAGATGGCATTGAAGGCCTGGTTCACGTGTCCGAAATGGATTGGACCAACAAGAATGTGCACCCCTCCAAGGTCGTTGCCCTGGGCGACGAAGTCGAGGTGATGGTGCTGGATATCGACACCGACCGCCGTCGCGTGTCCCTGGGTATCAAACAGTGCTACCCCAATCCCTGGGAGCAGTTCGCCGAAAAATATGCCAAGGGCGACCGCATCAAGGGCAACATCAAGTCCATCACCGACTTCGGCATCTTTGTCGGTCTGGAAGGTGGTATCGATGGCCTAGTGCACCTGTCTGACATCTCCTGGAGCGAGGAAGGTGAAGAGGCCGTGCGCGGCTTTACCAAAGGCGAAGAAGTCGAAGCCGTCATCCTGGGAGTCGATGCCGAGCGCGAGCGAATCTCGCTGGGCGTCAAGCAGCTTTCCGACGATCCGTTCAACGACTACGTCAATGCCAACGACAAGGGCAGCATAGTGACTGGCAGGATCAAGAGCGTGGATGAGAAGTCTGCCGTGGTCGAGTTGGCCAACGAGATCGAAGGCTCCCTGCGTGCTTCTGAAATCAGCCGTGACAAGGTGAGCGATGCGCGCACCGTGCTCAATGCCGGTGACGAAATTGAGGTCAAGATCATTGGTGTTGACCGCAAGAACCGCACCATTAACCTGTCCGTCAAGGCCAAGGAATTGGACGAAGAGAAGGACGCTATCCGCGAGCTGCGCAAGCAGGAAGTGGAAGCTGCCGGCCCCTCCACCATCGGCGACCTGATCAAGGCGCAGATGGAAGGCAAGGACAAGAAGTAAGTCAGGGCCGGGGGGGGGGGGGGGGGGGGGGGGGGGGGGGGGGGGGGGGGGGGGGGGGGGGGGGGGGGGGGGGGGGGGGCGGGG
>JAYQPQ010000012.1:20389-35352 GCA_038145405.1 Porticoccaceae bacterium
TTTTGGTAGGCAAGGACAAGAAGTAAGTCAGGGCCGGGGGCGACCTGCGGGTCGCGCCCTGGTTTTGCTCACCACGAGGCATCGATCGCATGACCAAATCCGAACTGATCGAGCGCATTGCTCTGCGGCAGGATCATCTTCCGGCCAAGGACGTCGAGGCGGCGGTGAAGCTGATTCTCGAGCACATGTCCGATGAGCTGGCGGAAGGCAGTCGCATTGAGATCCGCGGGTTTGGCAGTTTTTCCCTTCACTATCGCGCCCCTCGCGTGGGCCGCAATCCGAAAACCGGCGAATCTGTCGAGTTGCCGGGCAAGCATGTGCCGCATTTCAAGCCGGGCAAGGAATTGCGCGGCAGGGTCAACGGCGACTAATTCAGCGGTTCGCTGCGACCCTTGCCAGGCGGTTTTGTTATGATCCGCACTGGATCGCACAACCGGAATCCGCGCCATGAAGAAACTGGCGAAATTACTCACCCTCGGCTTTTTCATCCTCTGTTTTGTGGTTGCCGTCATTTTGGCCGGTGATAACAGCCAGACAGTGGTTTTGACATTTCTCGATCGCCCCCTTCTGGCATTGCCCTTCGCCCTTTGGCTGGTGCTCTGCTTTGCGGCAGGTGCGCTGCTGGTGCTGCTGTTGCTGGTGCCGACCCTGGGCGTTCACAAAGCCAAAATCCGTCGTCTGGAGCGCAAACTGAAAGGCCTGCCGGGTGACGATACGTGAATGATTTTGCCCTCTTATTGGCGCTGACCCTGGCGGTTGCCTGCGGCTGGTGGCTGGGGCAGTGGCAAGCGCGTCGGTCAAATGCCAACCGCTCGAACAACAGCTTGCCCTCCGGTATCAATTATTTGATCGACGAGGTGCCGGATTCGGCCATCAACGCCTTTCTCAGTGCATTGGATGTGAACAGCGATACGCTGGAGACACATCTGGCACTGGCGTCCATTCACCGCCGACGCGGCGAAGTTGAACGCGCCATTCGCATTCACGAAAACCTGCTCAATCGCGGTGGTATCAGTCCGGTGCAGCGACAGTATGCGCAGCTCGAACTGGCTCAGGACTATTTTCGCGCCGGCCTGTTGGATCGCGCCGAAGTGTTGCTGCAGAAACTGGTGGAGAGCTCGGATACCTATCGCGACACCGCGCTGCGCCGTCTGCTGGACATCTATCAGGACGAGGGCGAGTGGAGCAAGGCGGTGCATGTCTGCAATCTGTTGGCTGAAACGCTGCCGCCTGGGCGTCGCCACAAGATGGATCGCCTGCGTGCACACTTCTATTGCGAGCTGGCCGAGCAGGCCCGCACTAGCGGCGATTTTCTGACTGCCCGACGTGCCCTGGGCCGGGCTGAATTTTATGACGGCAAAAATTATCGGCGTCTGCTGGAAGAGTGCACGCTGGAGCTGGAGCTGGAGAATCCGGAGCGCGCCCTGGTGCTGCTCAGTCGTCTGGCGATGCAGTCGCGCACCTATCCCGAGGGCATGCTGCCGGTGGTGCGCCGGGTGTTCGCGGTGCAGAGCAGAAATGAGGATTATCACAACTGGCTGGCCGGGCTCTACCAGCGCTTTGCCGTGCCCGAGGTGCTGATCGAACTGGCGCGCCAGAAGGCGAGCCTGTATGGCGAAGCCCAGGCCAGTCGCTTTTTGCGCGCCGAGCTGACGCGCAACCCCAGCATTGCGGCGCTGTCTCATCTACTGCAAATTGCGCCGGAGAGTGCCGGAGAGGTCAGCCCGGTTTTACGGCGACTGCTGGGCGTCAGCAGCCCGGTCCAGGCAGCCTTTCAGTGTCAGAGCTGCGGATTTGAAGGCCGGCACTGGCATTGGCGCTGCCCGCGTTGCAAAACCTGGGATTCCCTGGTTTCCAATAAACTGACGTTTGAGGAGGTCTCTTGAGCCTCAAACCGGCCGCCGTTGAACCCCTGATCCTCGCCCTGGATTTTCCGTCGCTGCCACCGTTGCACGAGTTGGTTGCCCAGCTTGATCCGGACCATTGCAGGCTGAAGATCGGCAAGGAAGTCTTTACCCGGGAAGGACCGGCATTGGTGCGCGAGCTGGTCGATCGGGGTTTTGAAATCTTCCTCGACCTGAAGTTTCACGATATTCCACACACCGTGCAGCGCGCCGTCGCCGCCGCTGCCGATCTGGGCGTCTGGATGGTCAATGTGCACGCCAGTGGCGGTCGGCGGATGCTGGAAGCGGCTGCAGAAGTTCTGGCCAGCCGGTCTGCCCGCCCCCTGTTAATTGGCGTAACCGTGCTGACCAGTTTTGAGGATGCCGATCTGCGCGAAGTTGGCGTGACGGGCTCCACTGAACAGCAGGTAGAGCGACTCGCCAGTCTGGCGATGAATTGTGGTCTGGATGGCGTGGTGTGCTCTGCGCAGGAAGCCGGCTTGCTGCGTAGGCGGCTCGGCGCCCAGGCGCAGCTGATTACGCCTGGGATTCGTCCGGCCAGCGCGGCAGCCGATGATCAGCGTCGCGTCATGACCCCGTTACAAGCGCTGCAGGCAGGCGCCAACCATCTGGTTATCGGTCGACCGGTTACGGCGGCGTCCGATCCCTTGCAGGCGCTGGCGGATATCTACCGGGAGATTGAAGAATTTGCCGACTAGTTGAATAATAGGGGCGGGAATAATCCCACTACGCAAAAGGAGTTGCGACCATGTCCAAGTTCATTCTTGTATTGTTTCTCGTTTTCAGCAGTCTCGCTGTTGCCTCCCAGTCCTTTGCCCAGGCGATTACGCCAGCGGTCGAGGTCAGTCAGATGGTTAATATCAATACCGCCGACGCCAGCATCTTGGCGGACCGCCTCAATGGGGTTGGTTTGGCCCGGGCAGCGGCTATCGTGCGCTACCGCGAACAGCACGGTGCCTTTGGCTCGGTCGATGAGTTGACCCTGGTGGAAGGTATTGGCGCCGCTATTCTGGCCAACAATCGGCATCTGTTGACCGTCGAGTAGCCGTCGAACTGGCGGCCGGCCCGGCCGGCCGCTAGTTCATCCAGATAGCCAGCTCCTGGCCCGGATAGATGGTCTCGCGCCCGTGCAGTCCGTTCCAGGTGAGCAGATCATCCACGCCGACATTGAAGCGGTTGGCGATCACCCACAGCGAGTCGCCGCTGGATACCTGATACATGAGCGGATCCTGTCCTGCGGCCGGCACGCGAACCACCAGTTCCTGATTAGGGTAAATCGGGTTGCGACGATCGAGATTGTTCATGGCCAGTAGATCAGACAATCCCATGCCGTAACGTTCGGCAATCACCGACAGGGTATCGCCCGAGCGCACCCTGATTCGCAATAGCCCCTGCGTGGTCATGGCCACCGTGGGCGCCGTGGCGGCGGCCACTGGAATCAGCAGGTTGTCGCCCGGGTGAATCAGGTGGCTGTGCAAATTGTTTATGCTCATCAGGACCTGCAGGTTGACGCGGTGGCGGTCAGCGATCAGGCTCAAGTTGTCGCCGTTGCGTACCTGATAGCGGGCATATTGCGCGCGCAATTGATCGGCATTGGTGGCAAGTTCGTTTTGCAGGCGCGCCCGTTCGTTCCGTGGCACCAGTAACACCGTCCCCTGCTGCGGATAGGTAATGGATTGCACGTACTGAGCGTTGAGCGCGCTCAGTTCGGCCGACATCGCCTGCAGCTTGCGCATATCCAGCTGATTTGCCACTGGCAGTGTCTCGAAATACGGTTCATCGGCCCACGCTGGCAGTTCGATCTGGTAGCGTTCCGCGTCCTTAATCAGTTGTACCACGGCGAGCAGTCGCGGCACATAGTTTCGCGTTTCCACATTCAGGTGCAGCGACCAGAAATCCGCATCGGAACGGGTGCGCCGAATTTCATTGGCGACGTTGCCTTCACCGGTGTTGTAGGCGGCCAGCGCCAGCAGCCAATCGCCGCCAAAGCGCGATCTCAGATACTCCAGATAGTCCAGTGCCGACTGGGTTGAACCCTGCACCGACAGGCGTTCATCCACCCACCAGTTTTGTTCCAGACCCAACGCCCGCCCCGTGGAGGGCATGAACTGCCATAGGCCGGCTGCGCCACTGCGCGATTTCGCCCGCGGATCGAAGCCGCTTTCGACAAAGGGCAGCAGGGCCAGTTCCATCGGCATGTCGCGTTCGCTGATTTGCTCGGCGATGTAATGCAGGTAGGGAGCAGAGCGATCCAGCACGATAGCGAACTCGTCCGGCTGGTTCAGGTAATAGTCGATCCAGCGTTTTACCTGGGGTGTGTCCGACTGGATTTCCCAGTGGAACGACCGACTCATGCGCGACAGCAAGTCAGCCGGCAGCTCAGGTTCGATGGCGTTATCCGCGACGACACTAGGCTGCGACTCTGCACTGCTGACCGCTGGTGAGGTGTCGGCCAGGAGCGGCGGGCCGCTGGTGGTCAGGGCCTGTTGCTGGTCGATGCTGCTGCATGCGCCCAGCGACAGGCCGAGAACAAAAATCAGGCCAAGGGTGGGTCGGTGGTGGGTTCTGCTGATAGACCCACGGGGGTTGGAAGATGGAGGCATACTAATCCTAGAAGTGATCCTTCCACTGCCGGAGGGCAGCGAAGCAGTCGAGATCCGACCCGATCTCGCGGCCCAGATAACGGGAAACCTGGTGCTTGATGGGTTGCAGATGGGTTCGCAAAAACGGGTTGGTGCGCTTTTCCCTGGCCAACGTCGAGGGCACGGTGGGCTGCTCGCTGGCGCGCAGTTCGCGCGCTTCGGCCAGCGATTGCGGCAGGGCGTCGTTACCCGGGTCGACCTGCAGGGCAAAGCGCAGGTTAGCCAGGGTGTATTCGTGGGCACAATAAATGTGGGTGTTATCGGGCAGGCGGCTTAATTTGCCCAGCGAGTCAAACATCTGATCCGGCGTGCCCTCGAAGAGGCGCCCGCAGCCGGCGACAAAGAGGGTGTCGCCACAAAACAGAAAGGGTGCCGATCCTACCGCTGTACCAAAATAGGCGAGGTGGTTAAGGGTATGGCCGGGCAATGCCATGACCTGCAGTTGCAGTCCCGCCAGCGTTACCTGCTCGCCGCCGACCAAGGCTTCGGTAGTTTGCGGCAGACGCTCGCGCGCCGGCCCGACAACGCGCATACCGGGCCGTGCCAATTGGCTCACGCCGCCGACATGGTCGCGGTGATGGTGGGTGATGAGAATGCCGGTCAGGCTGGCCTGACGGGCGGCCAGGAAGGCCTCGACAGGCTGCGCATCGCCCGGATCGACCACCCAGGTTTCGCCGGCATTTTCCAACACCCAAATGTAGTTATCCGCAAAAGCGGGCAGGGGAGTGATTCTAAGCATGAGGCTTGGTTATCTGGGTTGGCGACGACATAATATGAGCCAGGTAGGAGGATAACTGCAGTGAAATCCGGTTGGCAAATACTCATTGGCGCACTGTGGCATAAGCCCGTCGCCAGCCTGGACAAAGCCGCAGAATCGCTGCGTCAGTGGTTTGGCTCGCCGCTCGGCCAGGCCGTGCTGGAGCGCGAATTACCGCTGATTCGCGCCATGCGCGAGGAATGTGCCGCACTATCCAGCACCAGCCTGTGCGTTTCCGCCGCAGGGCAGCGCTGTGTCGGTGACGTCGCCAATGCGGCGCTGGCCATCAAGCTTTACCCCGGCCTGCGTGCGTTGCGTATCGATGAAGATGGCGGTGCCACCGCCATGGTCTGCCGGCTGGAAGAAATTCCGCTGCCGGACGACTCCGTGGATTTCATTCTGCTGCACCATGCCCTGGAATTTTCTGAAAACCCGCACGATGTCTTGCGCGAAGCCGTGCGCGTGCTGGCGCCGCGCGGCAACCTGCTGGTGGTCGGCTTCAATCCCTGGTCGCTGTTCGGTATGCGTGCCGCGCTGGGAGGTATGTTCCGCCTGTCCGTGCCCTGGGCCCACCACCGCCTCAGTCGAGCCCGCCTGACCGACTGGCTGCACCTGATGTCCTGCGAGCCCGCCGGTACGGCGCGTGGTTTTTATAATCTGCCCTTGCAGAATCGCCGCCTGCGAAGTCTGCTTGGATTTTTCGAGCCGCTGGCGGCTCGGCTGGGATTGCCCGGCAACGGCTTTTTCATGATACATGCCAACAAGAATGTGTTCGGTCGCACGCGTCAGCGTCTTGCCCTGTCGCAGCGTCCGCGCCTGGTGTCTTTCCCGGTGGCTACGCCGGCAGCACGCGCTTTGCATCTGGTCAGGAAAGACGATCATTGAAAAAGGTCATTATGTACACGGACGGGGCCTGTCGCGGTAACCCCGGGCCCGGCGGCTGGGGTGTCATCATCAGCTATGGCGAGCACCGCAAGTCCCTGTGGGGCGGAGAGTCAGCCACCACCAATAATCGTATGGAGCTGCAGGCCGTAATCTCCGGCCTCGAGGCACTGAACCAGAGCTGCGAAATCGACCTCTACACTGACTCGCGCTATGTGTTGGACGGCATAACGCAATGGCTACCCAATTGGAAGAAGCGCAACTGGCGCACGGCGGGGCGCCATGCCGTGAAAAACGTCGAACTCTGGCAGCAGCTGGACGCCCAGGCTGCACGTCATCGCATCACCTGGCATTGGGTCAAGGGGCACAGTGGCGATCCCGGTAACGAGGCCGCCGACGCATTGGCCAATCGCGGCATTGATGAGGTGCTGACAGCATGAGACAGGTCGTACTCGACACCGAGACCACTGGCCTGGAGGTATCCCAGGGCCACCGCGTAATCGAGATCGGCTGTGTGGAGCTGATCAATCGCCGGCTCACCGGCGAACACTTTCATCAATACATCAATCCCGAGCGCGAAATCGACGAGGGTGCGCTACAGGTGCACGGTATCAGTCGCGAATTTCTGCAGGATAAGCCGACCTTTGCCCGGGTTGCCGATGCCTTTTTGGACTTTGTCGGCGATGCCGAACTGATCATTCACAACGCGCCCTTTGATCTGGAGTTCCTCAACGCCGAGCTGACCTTGGCCGGCTACCCGACCGGTCCGCTGCAGAAGCGCCAGGCCGTGCTGGACACGCTGGTAATGGCACGACAAATGCATCCCGGGCAGCGCAACTCGCTGGACGCCCTCTGCAAGCGCTATGCAGTAGATAATTCGCGGCGCGAGCGCCACGGCGCCCTGCTGGATGCTGAAATTCTGGCCGAGGTCTATCTGGCCATGACCGGCGGTCAGGTCGGCCTGCAGTTGGGCAGCCAGATCGGCTCCAGCCGCGAATACAGCGACGATGCGGAGGCTATTCGCCGACTGCCTCCCGGGCGCAAGCCGGGCAGGGTCATCCAGGCGAACGAAGCCGAGCGCGCAGCACATCAGCGCCAACTGGAGGAGATCACCCGCGTCGCCGGCAAGGCGGTCTGGCTGCAACCTCCGTCCCAGGGTTGATTGCGAGCCCTGCAAGTCAGCCGCTATCATTTCAGCATTCACCACAGAAGAGCATCCATGATTATTCAACCCAAGGTCCGCGGATTTATCTGCACCAATGCCCATCCCGCCGGCTGTGCAGCCAACGTGGATTCCCAGATCGCCTACGTGCGCCGCGAAATTTCCGGTGTGCCTGCGGCAGCGCCCAAGAAGGTTCTGGTGATCGGCGCCTCCACGGGTTACGGGCTGGCTTCGCGCATCACGGCGGCCTTTGGTTACGGCGCAGCTACGCTTGGCGTGTTCTTCGAGAAGCCCCCCAGCGACACGCGCACCGCCTCGCCCGGTTACTACAATTCGGTAGCCTTCCACCAGCGCGCTGCTGAGGCCGGACTTTACGCGCGCAGCGTCAACGGCGACGCGTTTTCCGACGAGATCAAGCAGAAGTGCATCGATATCATCAAGGCCGATTTGGGTCAGGTGGATCTGGTGATCTACAGTCTGGCTTCGCCGCGCCGTCAGCACCCGCGCACCGGCGTGCTGCACAGTTCGACGCTGAAGCCGATTGGTCAGGATGTTACCCAGCGCGGCATCGACACCGATCGTGGCGAGATCAAGGAAGTGACCATCGGCGCGGCTACCGAAGAAGAGGTGGCCAACACAGTCGCCGTCATGGGCGGAGAGGATTGGCAGATGTGGATCGAGGCGCTGGATCAGGCCGGCGTGCTGGCGGCAGGCGCCCAGACCACAGCCTTTACCTATCTCGGCGACCGCGTCACCTGGGACATCTATTGGCACGGCACCATCGGTGCCGCCAAGAAGGATCTGGATCTGCGCGTTAAATCCATTCGCGAGCGCCTGGCAACCCGCGGCGGCGATGCCCGGGTATCGGTACTCAAGGCCGTAGTTACCCAGGCCAGTTCGGCTATCCCCATCATGCCGCTTTACCTGTCGCTGCTGTTCAAGGTAATGAGGGCGAAGGGAACCCACGAAGGCTGTATCGAACAGCTGGTGGGTCTATTCACCCAATGTCTTTACGGCGATTCCAGTACGCACGATAAGGAAGGCCGCTGGCGCATGGATGGCAAGGAGTTGGAGCCTGAGGTGCAGCGCGAGGTGGAACAGCTTTGGTCCCAGGTAACGACAGAGAACCTGCAGGAGCTCACCGACTATGCCGGCTATCAGAAGGAGTTCCTGCACCTGTTTGGCTTCGGCTGGCCGGGCGTGGATTACAACGCCGATATCAGTCCGCTGGTCGATGTGGAGTTTGATTGACGCGGGCGAGATAGCCCATGGTTGATACGCCCTTCCAGCGTACTTTTTTGCATCCCAGGTACTGGCTTACTTGGCTGGGATTTGCCCTCTGGTGGTCACTGGTGCAGTTGCCGCTCCGGGTCCAGACCTTCCTCGCCAACCGCATGGGCGATGCCATTTACTGGCTGCGTCCGCTGCGTGCCCGGGTGGCAGAGCGCAACCTGGAGCTGGCCTTTCCCCGACTCGACGCGGTGCAACGGCGCCGCCTGCTGCGCCAGAATCTGCGCCATACCGCCATGGGGTTCTTTGAAACCGGCATCAGCTGGTGGTGGCCGACGGAAAAAATCCTCGCCGTTATCGACTTCGAGGGACAGGAGCACCTGGAGCAACTGCAATCGGGCGTGTTGATCGCCGGGGTACATTTCACCTGCCTGGAAATCGCCGGCGTTGTCATGAGCGCCCACTATCCACTGGATATGGTATATCGGCCGCACGACAACGCGCTTTACGATACCTTCCAGCAGCGCGGGCGCACCAGCAATGGCCGCCGTCGCCAGGACGGCCAGCCGCCCAGTCGCATGTTTGATCGCAACGACTTGCGCGGCATGGTGCGTGCGCTGAAGTCGGGTCGCATTATCTGGAGCACCTTCGATCAGGATGCCAGTCGGCGCAAGGGTGTGTTTGTGCCTTTTTTCGGTATTCCTGCATCGACCTACCCAGCGGCCGGCACCATCGCGCGACTGGCCGGCGTGCCGGCTATTCCGCTGCTGATGTTTCGCCGCCCCAATGGACGCTATTGCGTACGTATATTGCCGCCCATAGCCGAGTTCCCGACCGGTGAGGCGGTGCAGGATGCGCGTCGTTACAACGTCGTTGCCGAGTCACTGATCGGCGAGCATCCCGAGGCCTATCTTTGGGTGCACCGCCGTTACAAGACCCGACCTGAGGGCGAACCCGATCTCTACGCTGGCCTGGATAAATAGCCGCTGCCGCCTTGTTCTGGCTCGCTGCGCTGAGTAGTATGGCCCCCCTTCAATCGAGAGATTTCTGATGCTTCGAGGCAGTATCGTTGCCCTGGTAACGCCTATGTTGGCGGACGGCTCCGTCGACTGGCAACGCCTGGATGCCCTGGTCGACTGGCATGTCGCTTCCGGCACCCAGGCCATTGTTGCCGTGGGTACCTCGGGCGAGTCGCCGACCCTGACGGTGGACGAGCACCTGCAGGTGATCGAAGCCGTCATCCGGCGCGCGGCCGGACGCCTGCCTGTCATTGCCGGCACCGGAGCCAACTCCACTGCCGAGGCTATCGAATGGACCCAAGCGGCGGAGAAAATGGGCGCCGCCTTCACCCTGCAGGTGGTGCCTTACTACAATAAGCCGACCCAGGAAGGGCTGTACCTGCACTTTCGGGCCATTGCCGAAGCCACCAGCCTGCCGGTCATTCTTTACAACGTACCGGGACGCACCGTAGCTGATCTGCACAACGATACCGCGCTGCGCCTCGCCGAGATCGACAATATCGTTGGCATCAAGGATGCCACCGGCGACCTCGCGCGCGGCCGGGATCTGCTGGCGCGTTGCGGCTCCGGCTTTGCGGTTTATTCGGGCGACGACTTCACTGCAGCGCAGCTCATTCTGGCCGGTGGTAAGGGCAATATTTCGGTGACCGCCAATGTGGTTCCCGAGCGCATGGCGCGCCTCTGTCAGCTGGCGCTCGACGGCCAGCGCGACGCTGTCCTGGAGTTGGATGCACAGCTGCAACCGTTGAACCGAATGCTCTTTGTTGAGTCCAACCCGATACCGGTAAAATGGGCGCTGCACCTGATGCACAGGATCGACACCGGCATCCGCTTGCCGCTGACACCCCTGTCAGCAGGTCAGCGCGCTTCCCTGGAACAATTACTCAAAGACATGCAGATTATCTCCTGATGATTCGATACCTCGTACTCCTCGGCCTGGCCCTAAGCACAACTGGCTGCACCTCCATACTGGGTATGGACAACATCTTCCGCGATCGCCGCAGCGATTACCTCCGGGCCTCGGAAATGCCACCCATCAACGTGCCGGAGGATCTCGACAGCCAGACCCTGGGAGCGGCCTACCCGGTGCCCAGCGCCGGTCAGGTGTCGGAATATCAGTTGGCCAGCGAGTTTGAAACGCCGCGTCCCGAACAGATCAGTATCGAGCAGGCCGGGCAGGTACGCATTCAGCGCCTGGGCGGCGACCAGTGGATTCTGGTGCCGGCACCCCCCGCCGAAGTCTGGCCGCAATTGCGTGCCTTCCTTGCCGCGCAGCGCATTCCAACCCAAAGCACCGATGCCGCTAACGGCGTGATCGAATCGGCCTGGATCAGTGACGATGGCGATGACGCGATGTTCTACCAATACCGCTTCCAGTTGGAGCAGGGTGTTCAGCTTAATACCACCGAGATTGTTCTGGATCATCGCGAGGCTCCAGCCAACACGGCTGAAGCCGATTTGCCGGCCTGGGATTCGGGTGAGGGTGAAAATGCAGCGCGCGCCAATGCCTTGCGTCTGCGCCTGGCCGAGGCACTAGTGGAAACCGAGGGCGGCAGCACCGCGTCGCTGCTGGGTCAGCGCATCGGTGCAGCGACCAAGGTAGAAATGGTCACCCCCAGCGAGGCCGACCCCTTTTTATTGCTCAAGCTCAACTATGAGCGCAGTTGGGCTTCGGTTGAGTATGCCCTGGGTACCCAGTCCTTCGCCATTCGCGACAGCAACAAGGATGGCGGCCAGTTCGATATGGTGGTGCGCAACCTGGAAGCGGAAAACTATTCCTGGCTGCGGCGTCAGCTTCGCGGTACGCCTGAGTCGCTGGGTACGCCTTACCGCATTCAATTGCGTCAGGTCGAGGGTGGCGTCGAGGTCAGGGTTACCAACCCCGATGGCTCCAGCCTGGAACAGCGCGAAGCCTTCAATATTCTGACGCTGCTGCGCAGCAAGCTCGCCTGATCGGGCTGCGCTGCGCTTGAAGATAGCCTCCCTGGGTAGCGGCAGCAGTGGCAATGCCACCCTGGTAGATAGCGGCCAAGGCCTCATTCTTATCGATTGCGGCTTCAGCGCTCGCGAAGTGGAGCGCCGACTCGAACGTCTCGGTCAGTCGCTGTTGGATCTGGCGGCTATTTTGGTGACTCACGAACACAGCGATCACCTCTCCGGCGTTGCCGCGCTGGCGCGCCGCTGCCAACTTCCCGTTTTTCTTACCCGCGGTACCTCGCAGCGCCTGCAGGGAGAGGCTGGACTCGACCTGCGTCTGATCCGGGCCGATGAACCCTTCGAACTGCTGGGCCTGAGGATTTATCCTGTGCCGGTCCCGCACGATGCCCGTGAACCCGTACAATTTGTGCTGCAAAGCGCCACCCACAAGCTGGGTGTACTGACCGATCTGGGTTGCCTCACCGAGCACATCAAGCGTCTCTATCGCGACTGCCAGGTTCTACTGGTCGAAGCCAACCACGATCTGGACATGCTGATGTCCGGGCCCTATCCCGAGTCGCTCAAGCGCCGGGTAGGCGGTCGCTGGGGGCATCTGAATAACCAGCAAACAGCCGACTTCCTGCGCGCGGTAAACGAGGGGGGCAGTCTGCGCACCTTGGTGATCGGCCATATCAGTCGCCACAACAACGCGGTAGAGCGGGTGCGCCAGGCGGTCGAGCCGGTGACGGCCGGCATTGATCAGATACACTACGCATTGCAGGATGAAACCCTAGCCTGGGTGTCCTGCCATAACTCCTGGGAGAATCCTGTTGCATGAACAAGGTGCAAGAACTTTACGCCGGCAAAGCCAAATCCGTATTCAGTACCGAGAGCCCGGACCATCTGGTCATGGTTTTTCGCGACGACACGTCGGCCTTCGACGGCAAGAAGGTCGCCCAACTGGAGCGCAAGGGCCGGGTGAATAACCAGTTCAACGCGTTCATCATGGGCAAGCTGTCAGATGCCGGCATTCCGGTGCATTTCGAATCCATGTTGAGTGCCAACGAATCTCTGGTTAAACGCCTGAAAATGATTCCGCTCGAATGCGTGGTGCGGAATTTTGCCGCCGGCAGCCTGTGCCGTCGTCTAGGCATCGAGGAGGGCCGCGAACTTGATCCGCCGATCTATGAGCTCTTCCTGAAAAATGATGCCTTGGGCGATCCCATGGTGACCGATTCGCACGCCCTTACCTTTGGCTGGGCAACTCCTGGGCAACTCGCGCGCATGCGTGAGCTGACCTTTGAGGTCAATGCGGTGTTGCATCGCTTATTCGATCAGGCCGGCATCCTCCTGGTCGATTACAAGCTGGAGTTCGGCCTGTTTGTCGACACCCTGATGCTGGGCGACGAGTTCAGTCCCGACGGCTGTCGCCTGTGGGACAAGGCGTCGCGCAAAAAGCTCGACAAGGATCGTTTTCGCCAGGACCTGGGCGGTGTCATTGAGGCCTACGAAGAGGTGGGTAACCGCCTCGGCATCCAGTTCAGTTAAGGCGGCGGCCGTTACGCCGCCGCAAGTCGGCCAACATACCCACAGAATCTGTGGATAACTCTGTTGGTTTCGCGAGGAAAAGCGAGTTAAAGGCTTGTGGCGCGGGCACTTGTAACAAATTGTTCATTTTTTGTACAAACAGAAAAACCTAATAAAAACAACGACATAAATTTTGGAAAAACAAAAATCAAGGACTTAGAAAGGCTTTGAACAATTTACTTTAAGTCTTCATCGCTACTGTGGACAAAGGGCACCGCTTTTGTGCACTGCTACGACAGAAAAACTCCTGAAATTTCCGTGATAAATTCCATTTCAGGCACCCCAAAAGCACCACAAAAGGGCATTTGATGATCGCTGGTTTTTCCCTTCGCGAGACCTCCCATGGCCCGACGGCCGCTGCAGGCTTGCTTATGTATTTTGCGGATCAATGAGTGGCAAGCCGGGCATCCTGGTGGTGGCGCTGGAAACGGCTGCCGAGCAAGCCGCTGTCGCCTATGCCCGCGCCTGGGACCTGCCCTGCGCCGCATCGGCTTCGCCCGAGGCCTTGGCTTCCGGCCGACTTCTGGTCGAAATTGATCGCCAACAAATCTACCTGCGCCTGCCCGATGCCTCGCCGCGTTCGCGCCTGCAGATCGATTTTGGCAGTGGCAAGCTCGGCTATCGTCAGGCGCGCGCTAATCCCCAATCTGAACTGCTGCTGCGCGCTTTGGGTGCGCGGGCAGGGCAGGGATATCATCTGGTCGATGCTACCGCCGGTCTGGGAAGCGACTCGGCGCTGCTGGTGGCGGCAGGTTACCGGGTCACCGCACTGGAGCAGCATCCGGTATTGGCGACCATGCTCGAGCAAGCGCGACACAAGATGCTCGCCGAGCCGGGATTTGATCAGATGAAAGTGCACTGTGTGGATGCGCGCTCTTGGCTGCGCTCGCAGCCGGACGAGGCCGTCGATTTTGTCTATCTGGATCCGATGTTCCCCGAGCGCGGCAAATCAGCCCAGGTCAAAATGCCGATGCAAATTCTGCAGCGACTGCACAGCGACCTGCCCGAAGCCAGCGATGAGGGATTACTTGACGCTGCGCTGAACAAAGCCCGCTATCGCGTCGTGGTGAAAAGACCGCTGCGAGCAGCGCCACTCGAAGGCCAGCTTCCCACCCATCAGCTCGCCGGCAAGGCGGTGCGGTTCGATATTTACGCCCTGCGCTCAGTTGTCTGAGGTGCTTGCGAGCCGCTCCAGAATGCCGGCGTAAAGCTGCGACAACAATTCCAGATCGGCGATGCGCACGTGCTCGTCGATCTTATGAATGCTGGCGTTGATCGGTCCGAGTTCGATGACCTCGGCACCGCTTGGCGCGATAAAGCGGCCATCGGAGGTGCCACCGCTGGTGGACAGTTCCGGCTCGCGGCCGAGCAATTCCGCCACCGCTGCGCGCGCTGCGCCGATAAGCTCGCCCTGTTGGGTGAGGAAGGGTTGCCCGCTCAGCTGCCAGTCGATTTCGTAGTCGAGGTCGTGGCGGTCGAGGATATCCGCGACCCGGGCCCGGATCGCATCGGCTGGCGTCTCGGTCGAAAAGCGGAAATTGAACAGCACCTCGACCTCCCCTGGAATGACATTGGTCGCCCCGGTTCCAGCCTGAAAGTTGGAGAATTGCAGGCTGGTCGGCGGGAAGTGTGCATTGCCCATGTCCCACTCGGTGTTGACCAGATCTTGCAGCGCCGGCAGGGCGCGGTGGATGGGGTTAACGGCCAGGTGCGGATAGGCAATATGCCCCTGCTGACCGCGCACCAGCAGGCGCGCATTCAGCGAGCCGCGTCGGCCCACCTTGATGACGTCGCCCAACTGCTCGGACGAGGAGGGCTCGCCAACTAGGCACCAGCGGATTTTTTCGCCGCGCTGGCCCAGCC